>CAZKCY010000239.1:0-4717 GCA_964551155.1 uncultured Marinimicrobium sp.
CCACGCAGTATGACTGGCTTTGCGCGCCGCGAGCAAAAGCACTCCTGGGGCACCCTGACCTGGGAGATTCGTAGCGTCAACCACCGCTATCTGGAGCCGAGTTTTCGCCTGCCCGAAGCGCTGCGCGAAATCGAACCCAAGTTGCGCGAATCCATTCGCAACAAACTCCAGCGCGGCAAGCTGGAAGCTGCTTTGCACCTGCAACTCGAGGAAGGCGGCGCCCAAGATCTGGGGTTGAACTTGGAGCGCGTGAGGCAGCTCGCTCAGGCCGGTCGGCAAATTGGAACCGAGCTGGAGCAAAGCGCCCCGATCAGCCCACTGGATATTCTCAAATGGCCCGGCGTTATTCAGCAACATGAGCTGGATCGCGAACAGCTGCAAACTGCCGCGCTTGAACTGTTCGACCAGGCATTGGAACAACTTATCGAACACCGCAGTCGCGAAGGCGCGGAACTGGAACAGTTCATTCTCCAGCGCCTCGACGCCATCAGCGAGCAGGTAGCCCAGTTGCGCCAGCGCCTGCCGGAAATTCTCGCCAACCAGCGGGAAAAGCTGCAAACCAAAATCGCCGCTCTGCAACTGGAGCTGGAGCCGGAACGGCTGGAGCAGGAAATCGTACTGCTGGCCCAAAAGGCCGATGTCGACGAAGAGCTTGACCGGCTCGATACCCACGTCATAGAAGTTAAACGCAGCCTCAAGCAAACCAGCTCCCTGGGCCGGCGGCTGGATTTTCTGATGCAGGAACTCAACCGCGAGGCCAACACTTTGTCTTCCAAAGCCATAGTGGCGGACACCACTCTGGCGGCGGTGGAGCTGAAGGTTTTAATCGAACAGATGAGAGAACAGATCCAAAATATTGAATAAATACCGGCCGAGCGCTTGAGTAGCTCAGCAAAAAACCGCGCGGTTTGACTGAACAGCGCGGTTTTTTATCGGCATCAGATGAATCGATGCGACTAAATCTGCTCGGACCTGGAGGCCGGCATATCAAAAGCCCGTACCACGCCATCGAGATCCGTCACCAGAAGGCGACCGCCTACCACCAAAGGACGGCTGGCGACGCCGCCCGTCACATAACCCTCGGTTGTTTTTGAAGGCAGAAACCAGTTTGGCTTGCCGGTTTCGGCGTTTACGGCAAAGAGGCCCTGCTGCATCGAGTCCCGCCAATGGGGCGAAACCCCTAATGCGCCGATGAATACCTGGTTAGCATGGACTGCGGGTGTGGCCCAGGCCCAACCGCCGGTTTCAAACTCCCACAGTTGACGGCCGCTAGCGGCTTCCAGGCTGAACAGCCGCAGGGCGTCGGAGCTGCCTATGTAGATGCGATCGCCTTCGACCGCCGCGCTGGACTCGACCCAGGAGCCGCTCTGGTGGCGATATTCCCAGGCCAGTTTTCCGGTGCCGCCCTCCAGGGCATAGAGCGCCGCAGATCGACTGCCGATAATAGCCAGGCCCTTCCAAGTGCTGACGTCCGAATGCACTGCACCACCGGTATCGTAACGCCACAGCTCTTTGCCGGTGGCGCTATCCAGGCCGTAGACCTTGCCATCCCAACTGCCCACTATCAGGGTTTCACCGATAAGGGCAGGGCGCGACCGGACGCTGCCTTCGGTCTGAAATTCCCAGATTTGAGCACCGGTTTCGACCTTCAGCGCGCGGACTTTGCCATCGGCACTGCCAACATAGAGTTTGTCATCGCTCAATAGCGGAGACGAGCCGCGCCAGTCGAATCGATTATCCTGTTCGAAGGCCGGTGCCTGGCGCGAAATATTTTCAGATCCGAGGCTTACCTGATAGTTAAGCTTGCCAGTGGTTTTGTCGAGCGCATAAAGCTTGCCGTCGTCGGCCGTGAAGTAAATGTTCTTCTCGCCCAGGGCGGCCTGGCCGCGCACCCGATTTTGGGCGGCAAATTTCCAGCGCTGCTCGCCGCTGGCAACATCCAGAGCGTAGAAATGGCCGTCGTCGGAGCCGAACCAGAGGGACTCGCCATCGGTTACCGGATCAGACCAAAGCGGACCCAGGGTGGCAAACTGCCACAAGAGTTTCGGTTGCGAGCTGGTTTGTTCAACCTGAACTGAAGTAGCGCCGGTGAGGTCAGACTGTGCGTAAAGTGATGCGTTTAGAGTGAGCCCCAGGGCGAGCATTAGCCAGGCTGCCGGGCGAAAAAAAAGTTGCATGAGGATTCCTCGAAAATTAATGGGCAATCGAGCAGAGCTCTAGGCCGAAGAGTCCGCTCGGCAACAAGCCTGCCGCCGAAGCCTATTAATTGTCCTGAGGAAGAGTCTTAAGATTTCTTAACCGCGCCGCTCATGCGGGTTTCTTGGGGGCAAACCGATCTTGCGCAGTAACTCAGCAAACTGAGGATGTTCACGCACAGGCGCATAGGCGGGGTCCACCCCCAGCCAAAGCAACTCGGTTTGGTGGCGGGCCAAGGCTTGCTGCAGCCAGAACAAGCCCCGTTCTGGTTCACCCGCTTTGATGGCATAGCGGGCCAGTGACAAAGGTGGGCGATATTGGCCTATGTCCCGCTGTTCCGGGTCGACAAAAGCCAGCCAACGGTAGACTTGTGGCAAGCCGCCTTCACGATAATAACGGTCAACTTCACCCAACAGATGTTCGGAATAGCCGGCTTGCGCCATCAACCAACGCAAGTGGCGATATGCTTCGGTATGATTACCCAGTAACTCCTGGGTGGCCTGCAGAGACTGATGATAGCCCCAGCCCGGTTCGGGTAATTCGGCTAGCGCCTCAAGCTCACGCAACGCTAAAGAACTGTCGCCGGAGAGGTTGGCAATCCAGGCCACCGCCGGCTGGGAATAGCCTTGAGGGTTGAGCAATTGGTATTGCACCACCTGCTTCCGGGCCCGATCGAAGCCTCCAAGCGCGAGCAACAGCTGGGCATAAGCATGATGTCCTTCGGCCGTTCCCAAGCTGCCGAGGTAATGTTCCTCCGCCGCCGCCAGGTCCCAATCAACCCAAAAAGCCAGGTTGCCCGCCACCAAGCGCACCAACTTATCTTCCGGCGCCAGCACCAGAGCTCGCGCCACTCGACTGCGAATTAATTTGAGTTCCACACCGCTCTCAGAGCCATGACGCAACAGCTGCTGCAATTCGAGTCCGGCCAGTTCGGCATGAGCCGGCGCATAGTCGGGCTCGCGTTCTATGACTGTTTTCAGCAGCTCAAGGGCTTCGGCCTGGTTGCTGGCCGACAGGCTGATTAAATAGCGCGCTCGTCGATAGTCGTCACTGATGGAGGCAGGCAACATAATTTCTTTGCTTGGGTTCGGGTCAAGCAGGTTCATCCACAAAACCGTCAGGGCGCCAAACAGCACCGTAGCGACACCACCGAAAACAAAAAAACGACGCTTGGGCGAAACGGCGTTAACCGGGCTAAGTTCACCGACAAAACTGTAGCCAACGCCGGGCAGCGTCTTAATATACCGGGCCCGACGCGGCTTATCTCCCAGGAGTTTGCGCAGCTGATTGATGCTGACGTATAAAGCATCTTCGCCCACAACCTTGCCGGTCCAGACCCGCTCGAGCATGACGTCTTTGCTGACTGGCTTGCCGGCGTTTTCCACCAGCAGCACTAGCAGTTGCAGGAGCCGATGTTCGAGCGCGACCGGCTGCCCATCGCGGCTCAGGCTTTGGCGGGCGCTATCCAGCTCCCATTGGTCAAAACGATAGCGGCTCATCTTGCTTATTATTCCGATTGTTTTTTCCTGCCCCGCAGCGGGCTTATTATATTGGCCAGCCCACAAGGCTTATTGCTCCAAAGTATACACTCAAGCATCGGCAAAATTGCCAAGCTGGGTCTCGGGCCGTTATTCTGAGCCGAGTGGCTAGTGTCAAGCCTCAGCCGCCAGAAACCCAATAAAAGGCCAAGCCATGCCAATCATCGAGCGAAAAGCCATTTGGACTTTGATTTTTCTGTGCACTGCCTGCAGTGGTGGGGGCAACAGCTCTTCTCCAACGCCTACCGACGCCATTGAACCCGTGCCTTCGGACCCAGCACCCGAAGATCCCGATCCGGCTGATCCCGTCAATGGGCGTAGTGCCCTCTACCCAGAATACTGGACGCCCGGCTTCAGCCTCAGTCATCCCGACTACGAGCAAACCCTGCTTCTTCAGGATTATTCCTACGCCGGCTACCACAACGGCGAGCGATCCCTCCCCGAGGCGACTTCCGGGATAATTCAGGTGGAAACCAGCATCGATGGCTCCAGCGATACCAGCGGCGCGATCCAGGCGGCGCTTGATCAGGCAGCAGCCAAGGGCGGCGGCATTGTCTACCTGCCTGCCGGTCTCTATCGAATCGATCGCCCGATCAGCATCGAAGGTTCGAATATCGTCTTGCGCGGTGCCGGCTCGGAGCAGACCCGGCTCTGGTTTCGCGACGGAGGCGGAACCACCGAAGAACACAAAAACAACCTGCTGGTTACCGGCGCCTCCTGGCTGAATGAAGAAGCTCGGACCGACTGGGGGATTACCACGCAAGGCGAGATTTTCGATACCTCGGTAGAGCTGATCAACGCCGTTGGCATTCAGCCAGGTGACGACATCTCCATCGCCTGGGATATTACCGAAGACTTCAAGGCGGAACACAACAGCGAAGATTATTGGTACCACGCCGAGCCAGGAACCCGAAAAACTTTTTTCCGGCGCACAGTCACGCAAGTGGACGGCAACCGAGTGCACTTTAAGGTGCCGCTGCGCT
>CAZKCY010000240.1:0-4715 GCA_964551155.1 uncultured Marinimicrobium sp.
GCTTGGTCACGAAGTTGTAAATACCGCCCTTGCCGTTTTCATCGCCCGGATACCAATTCTGCACCGTGGAGTATTTGATCTCGGCGTTGTCCAGAGCTACCAGTTCCACCACTGCGGCGTGCAGCTGATTTTCATCGCGCATGGGAGCGGTGCAGCCTTCCAGATAGCTCACGTGGGAGCCCTCTTCGGCAACGATCAAGGTGCGCTCAAACTGACCGGTATTCTGTTCGTTGATACGGAAGTAAGTCGACAGCTCCATTGGGCAGCGCACGCCTTTGGGGATGTACACAAAAGAACCGTCGGAAAACACCGCCGAGTTCAAAGCGGCGAAGTAGTTGTCTTTTTGCGGCACTACCGTACCCAGATACTTCTTAATCAGCTCGGGATATTTTTGCACCGCCTCACTGATCGAGCAGAAAATCACCCCGGCTTCGGAGAGTTTTTCCCGGAAGGTGGTAACCACTGAGACTGAGTCGAATACCATGTCCATGGCGACACCGGCGAGCATGGCCTGCTCGTGCAGTGGAATGCCCAATTTTTCGTAGGTGCGCAACAGCTCCGGGTCGACTTCGTCCAGACTCTGGGGGCGGTTTTCCATGCTCTTGGGCGCGGAATAATAAGACAGCGCTTGAAAGTCTACCGGCGGGTAATCGACGTGGGCCCAGTTGGGCTCTTCCATTTTTTCCCAGGCCCGAAAAGCCTGCAGGCGCCAGTCCAGAAGCCACTGAGGCTCTTCTTTCTTGGCGGAAATAAAACGCACCACGTCTTCGTCCAGACCCGGCGGCAGGGTATCGGTATCGATCAGGGTATGGAAACCCGCGGCGTACTCTTTGCGGATTAGCTTTTCGACTTCTTGCTCTGCCATATTTCTTCACCTCTTTCCCAGGCCGCTCGGGCCGGGTTTGAAGCTGCCCAAAGACAGCGTTCGGTTAATTCTTCAGTTGCTCGTTTGGCGCTGACAGACTCAGCGCTGCTTTAGTTTCGGTACCGTTTCGCGAATGTGGCCGATGGCCAAATCCACCTCTTCTTCGGTGGTGTAACGTCCCAGGCTGATACGCAGGGACGAACGGGCCAGCTCATCGCTCAAGCCAATCGCCTTGAGCACATAACTCGGCTCCAGGCTTGCCGAGGTACAGGCCGAACCTGTGGCGACCGCCAACTGGCGCAGGCTGAGCAGCAGCATTTCGCCATCGCAACCGCCAAAGGCCAGGTTTAAATGTCCGCAAGCTCGTGCTTGTTCGGCACCGTTTAGCTGTATGCCGGGCAAATCGGCAATGCCCTGCCAGAGCCTGTCTCTTAATTGGACAATGCGCTGCGGCTCGTGATCCAGGTTGTCTTTGGCAAGCTGTGCCGCAGCACCCATGCCCACGCACTGGTGGGTCGGCAAAGTGCCGGAGCGCATGCCCCTTTCGTGGCCGCCGCCGTGAATCTGAGCCGCCACCGAAACCTCCGGATGCCGACGCACATAAAGCGCGCCTATGCCTTTGGGGCCGTACATTTTATGCGCCGACAGCGACATCAAATCCACCGACTGAGCGGCCACATCCAGCGCCACTTTGCCGCCGCTTTGAGCAGCGTCGACGTGAAACAAAACGCCGTGCTGGCGACACACAGCGCCCAAGGCGCCTATGTCATTGATGCTGCCGAGCTCGTTGTTCACGTGCATCAGGCTGACCAGAAAGGTATCGTCCCGCAAAGCCGCTTTCAGGCTCTCGGGCTGAACCCGGCCTTCCGAATCCGGCGCCAGATAAGTGACTTCAAGGCCCTGCTCCGCCAGCCATTTGGCCGAATCCAGCACCGCTTTGTGCTCAATCGCCGACACGATCAAATGGCCTGTGCTCTGGCCGGCCCGCCGGCGAGCTTCGGCGACGCCTTTGAGCGCCAGGTTGTCGGCTTCGGTGGCGCCGCTGGTCCAGATAATTTCGCGGCTGTCGGCGCCGATCAGATCCGCCACCTGGCCACGCGCGGTCTCGACCGCCTCTTCCGCCTGCCAGCCATACATATGCGAGCGCGAGGCCGGATTGGCAAAAGTACCCTCCCGGGTCAAACAGTTCATCATCTGCTCGGCCACGCGGTTGTCGACCGGCGTGGTAGCCGCATAATCCAGGTACACCGGCTGGCGGGGCTTAGCCGCTTGCCCAGCTGGCTGCAAATTGCTTGAGTTGGCAACACTCACAGATCAATTCCACTCACTGATTAAATTTCACTGAAAGCGATATGCTGCTCGGAGTTGGGCTGCTGGCGATCCTGACGCATACGCACAGCTTGTATATCCCCGCGCTCCACCAGGTCGGCAAGAGAAATATCGCTCAGAAATTTATGGATCTGGGCACTCAAGTCCTCCCACAAATGGTGGGTTAGACAAACATTGCCCTGTTGGCAGTCGCCTTTGCCCTCGCAGCGGGTGGCATCCAGAGATTCACTGACCGCATCCACCACTTGCGCGACCGAAATGCTCACCGTAGTGCCCGCCAAGCAGTAACCGCCGCCGGGACCGCGCACACTGGTCACCAGTTTTTGCCGGCGCAACTTGGCAAACAGCTGCTCCAGGTACGACAGCGATATGCCCTGGCGCTGGGATATGTCCGCCAAGCTGACCGGCCCCTGGTCGCTGTGAAGCGCCAGATCCAGCATTGCTGTGACCGCGTAGCGGCCCTTGGTGGTCAATCTCATAGCCGAGTCCGTCTAGTTGCGTCTTTAATCGTGTGTGCCCAGATTCCAGAGGCCAAAACCAGTGGAACCCGTATATCCGACTATTTTACTCAACTATTGCCTGATTTCCAATCTCTTTTTGGCTCAGCCTCCGGCGGGCGAGGCCTGACGACCTTCTCGACCGCCTGGAAGGGCCGCTCAGATGGGCAATCAGCTCGGCTCGGCATCGCTGCCCGAAGTCCCGTCCTGGTCTTGCAACTGTTTGAGCTTTTTGTCGGTGTGATAAATGTAGTTCTGGGTCGCAGTCAGCATGCCGCGCAGGATGCTCAGCTCCATCTCGTCGGGCCTCACCCGGCTGTACAGCCGGCGGATCCGGGTCATGGTTTGACGGGGGTTATCGGGGGTCAAAAAGCCCAGAGTTTCCAGGGTTTCCTGTAGGTGTTGGTAGTAGCGCTCCAGAGCCTCGGCTGGCGCCGGCGGCTGATCCCACATTTCGGGCGGCAACAAGGTGCCCTGCTCGGCCGCCAGGTGGGCCATGCGAATGTCGTAACAAAGAACCTGCACCGCGGCAGCCAGATTCAGCGAGCTATAATCGGGATTGGAAGGTATGTGCACATGGTAATTACACCGGTGCAACTCCTCGTTGGTCAGACCCCGATCCTCGCGCCCAAACAGCAGCGCCACTTCTTGTTGTTGAGAGGCCTCTTGCCAGCAGCGCTCGCCGCATTCGCGCGGGTCGACCATGGGCCAGGGGATTCGCCGACCGCGGGCGCTGGTGCCCACCACTAAGCCGCAACCTTCGATGGCCTCCTCGAGGGTTTCCACCACCACTACCTTATCGAGCACATCCAGAGCACTGGCGGCGCGCCAAACGGCTTTTTCCGAGGGGTAATCCTTGGGCGCCACCAGATACAAGCGCGACAGCCCCATGTTTTTCATGGCGCGCGCCGCGCCACCTATGTTGCCGGGGTGGGAGGTATTCACCAGCACAATGCGGATATTGTCGAAGGCGTTGTCGGTCATAAACGAATCTCGGCTGCTGGGTCAAAATGAAAGGCGCGCATTCTAACACGAAGGTTTGGACTCTGGAGCCCAAGCTTCTGGTTAGAAGACGCGCATACCGGTATACTGGCCCGCCATTTTCCAGTACACCTCAAAACAGACTGATTGCCCTATGGAACCCATGCTGAACATTGCCCTGCGCGCGGCGCGCAAGGCGGCTCTTTTGATTGAGCGCTCCTACGAACGTCTGGACCTGGTTCAGGTCGACACCAAACGCCCCAACGATTTCGTCACCGAAGTGGATCGCAGCGCCGAGAAAGAAATTATCGCTCAGTTGCGCAAGGCCTATCCCGATCACGGCATTCGTGGTGAGGAAGGTGGCTCCCAGCCCGGCAAGAACCCGGACTACGAGTGGGTAATCGATCCCCTCGATGGCACCACCAACTTTGTTCACGGCATGCCGCACTTCTCTATTTCCATTGCCTGCAAATACAAAGGCCAGTTGGAACACGCCGTGGTTCTGGACCCGATTCGCCGGGAAGAATTTACTGCCAGCCGCGGTCGCGGAGCTTCGTTGAATGGTCGCCGGATTCGGGTCTCTTCGCGCAGAGGGCTGGAAGGTGCATTGATTGGCACCGGCATTCCTTTTGACGGTTACGCCTACGAGAAAATCGACCCCTTCCTGGCCTGCGTCAAGGAAATCGCCGGCCAAACCGCGGGCATCCGTCGCGCCGGCTCTGCGGCACTGGACTTGGCCTATGTGGCGGCCGGGCGCTTCGACGCCTTTTGGGAAATCAATTTGAACGAATGGGATTTTGCCGCGGGCGTGTTACTGGTGCAGGAAGCCGGTGGCCTGGTGAGCGACTTCAAGGGTGGCAAGAGCTATATGGACAGCGGCCACATTGTCTGTGGCAACCCAAAAGTCTTTAAACCCATTCTGCAAATCGTGGAAAAGCATCTGGGTCACATTAAATAGAACTTCAGTTAACAACCGGTGAGGCCAACAGCTGATTCATACTTTGAATAGACTCTTGGCTCCACTGGTGGCCTAGTGTGCCTTA
>CAZKCY010000241.1:0-4708 GCA_964551155.1 uncultured Marinimicrobium sp.
TTGGTAAACTCTGGGCTCAGGACGCCAGCGCCGGAATCGGCTCGGCGAAGTGCTGCATGACGTAGTTAACCCGCTCTTCCGGGCCTTTGTGTTTGCGGGCCTTGAGTTTTTCAATGTGGCGCAAACGCGGCAAGAGTCCCAGGCCATTGGCCACCTGGATCGACAAGCCCGGGCGGGCGTTGAGTTCGAGCAGTTGGGGCCCGCGAATTTTGTCCAGCACTATGTCGGTGCCGATATAACCCAGGCCGGTCATCTCGTAGCAGCGGGAGGCAAGCACCAGCATGTCATGCCAGTTTGCAATCTGGATTTTATCGAGAGATTTCTTAGTATCCGGATGGATAGTGACCGGCTGACCGAACTGCACCGCCTTGCGGCAGATACCGGTAGCGATATCCAACCCCACCCCCACGGCGCCCTGGTGCAGGTTGGCTTTGCCGTCTGAAGCGTGGGTCGCCAGGCGCAGCATGGCCATAACCGGATAGCCGCGAAACACCACTATGCGGATGTCGGGCACGCCTTCGTAAGAGTAGCCCTCGAAGGTGTCGTCGAACTGAATCAAATCCTCTACGATCACCGAATCGGGCTTGCCGCCCAGGGAATAAAGCCCCGCCAGGGTATTACTCATGTGCCGGCGAATATCGTTAATCCCGATTTCGAGGCCGGAGGATTTGATAAACCGGTCCTCACGTCGCCCCACCACTACCAGTATCCCCTTACCACCCGAGCCTTTGGCGGGCTTGAGTACAAACTGATCCAGCTCGAACAACTGTTGTTCTATGTGGTTGATGGCGTACTGCTCGCGCACTACAAACAACAGCTTAGGCGTAGCCAGGCCATACTCTTCGGCCAAGAGTTTGGTTTTGAGCTTGTTGTCCACGCTTGGAAAGAGGGCGCGCGGATTGTAGCGGCCAATAAAATCCAAGTTGCGGCAATTCATCCCGAGAATGCCCATGCGCGCCAAACGCCAGGGAGTGGTCCACTTCACGAACGATCTCCGGGTTTTTGTTCAATGCCTTCTAAAGCCATGGCGCGGAAGCGGCGCAGCTCGGAGAACTTGTAGCCGGTGTATTGCCCCATCATCATAATCAGCGCCAACATCACCAAATTGAGTTCGGGGAAGTTGAAGCTCAGGTGCCCGGCGATAGGGGTTTTCATCAGCAGATAGGCCAATACCGCCACCAGGAGGCTGCCACCGCCCTGAATCAACACTTCGCGCGGGCCTTCTTCTTCCCACAGAATCGACATCCGCTCTATGGTCCAGGCGATGATGATCATGGGGAAAAAAGTAATGGTCATACCGGCGCTGAAGCCCAGTTGGTAGCCGAGCAAACTCAAAATTGAAATCAGGAATATAACCAGTACCACCAGCGTCGCTATGCGGGCTACCAGCAGTAGATTCAAGCGCGACAGGTAACTGCGCAGCATCAAGCCCAGAGCGACCACAAGAATAAACGCGGTCAGACCCGGTATCAGAGAGGTTTGCAAAAAAGCCAGGGAAATCAGTACCGGCATGAAGGTGCCGGAAGTTTTCAGGCCCACAATGATGCGCATGAACACCACCACCATGGCACCCAAAGGCAGCAGGAACAGCATTTTGAACATGCTTTGCTCTTCGATCGGCAACTGCTGCACGCCGAGCATGGCGAAAATACTGTCGCTGAACTGGGTATGGGCCAGCTCCAGCGCCGGCACTGTTTGGCGGATCATCGAAAAACTCACCTGCGAACGACTGCCGCCGGTAACGTCGAGCACCGAACGGCCGCCTCTGTGCCAAAGCAGCAAGTCATCCGGCACGCCCTGCTCGGCGGTTTCGGTGTTGAACAATCGCCAACCCTCGTCGGTGTAGATTTCCACCAGGGGCGTGAGCGTTTGCCGGCGACGGGCGTCTTCCAGGTATAAACCCATGACCATGCGTGCCGGTATGTCGGCCTGGTTGAGAAGCTTCTCCAACAACCTGGGCATGTTGGGTTCGGCTTGCAACATCAGCGCAGCGTTTTGGTCAGGGGAGGGATTGTTGAGCAGCTTGATCAGCTCTCGTGCCAGGCTTTCCGGGGTACTGGAACGCTCCATGGCCTCGGACAAAAGTTGCCGGGCCGCCGTGGCTTGAGGCTCCTGCCAATAAACTTGGTCGTCTACCTCGGGCGGCTCACCCGGGGGGCTGGAATCGGTTTCGACGTCGCCTTCCAACTGCACATTGTAGTAGAGCGTCTGAGCGCCGCGGGCACTGCGTTTGGTCCACTCACCGCGCCGGTCGCCATTGCGCGCCAGTACCGCAAAACCGTAGCCGGGCGAAGCCGCGTGCTCGGTCACCAACCGAAAGCCGGGCGGATTGTCGGGCAAGTCCAGGTTGACCCGCACCGGGCCGCCGGAGGCCACTAAATCCACGCGAGCTTCCACCAACCAAACCGGCTTTTGCTCGCCGGGCAAGAAAGGCACTTCCATGGCCAGATGACGCAGCCAGGCAATGGTCAAGCCCGAGACCACCAAAGTCCCGACAATCAGGTAAAACGGCAGGCGCGAGCGGGGCATATCAGTTCCGCTCCCGGCTGTTGTCCGCTTCCGAAGGCTTGGGCTCCGTAATGTTGCTGCGACCCACATCCACCAACATCAAATCGCGCAGCACATTGCGCCCGATAACGAGGGGATATTGCTGCTTGCTGCGCTCGGCAAGGGCAAACTCGGCTACTTGGGTAATGTCACCCAGAGTGACGCGCAGTTCGATTACCGGCCGGCGCTCGGCTTCGTCGCCGTTGCCCTGGGGCTTGTTTAAGCGCCGATGCTCTCTTTCGATGGCTGCGCCGGTTTCCGGGTCGATTAAATTGAAGCGCACCCATTGCTCACTGTTGCGCTCAAATGGCTCGAGATCTCGTGCATCGAGAACTGAAATGCTGCTGCCGGTATCGATGCTCGCCGGCATAACCAAGTTGGCATCGACGAGTCGTACCTTTTCGTGCGCGCCTACGATTTGCTTATCCAGCTCGGTTTCGCCTGAGGCCGCCATCGGACTAACTGGCGGACAAGCTTGTTGGCGCTGCTCTTGGAATAGCGGCCGCGAGGCCAGTTCGCGCAAGAGTTCGTCGCGCTCTTGCTGCAGCACCACCGACTGTTGCAGCAAGCTCAGCGCTTCGGCAATTTGCTCCTGCTGAGTGACGTTGCTGGCGACGAGTTTCTGCTGAGTTTGCAAACACTGTTCGGCGGCCGCCAAGTCGGTTTTTTTTACCAGCAGGTGAGAGGAGCTGCAAGCGCCCAGCAGAAGAGTCAGACCAGAGATGCCCAGAAACTTCGCGAACGACGGGGAATAAAGTTTTTTATGCATGGTTTAATCGACGGCTGCCCAATTCGTTTGCGCAAGATTGTAGCCCGCCAAGACAAAAATTACTCTAGTTGCGGGCGGTATTTATTGTAAAGAATAGGCGAACTCTTAGCCTAAATCATCCTTGGCGCTCAACGGCCTGGTACTCCGAGGGCAAACGCCGAAAGCGCTTGTACTCCCATTGGTACTGAGCCGGGGCGCACTTAACGCAGGCTTCGACACTGGCATTGAGGCCGGCAACCGAATCTTTAGGGTCCGGGCTGTAGATACTGGCATCGACATTTATGGTTACCAGGCGAAAGCCGCCTCTTACCCGCTGGGCAAATACCGACACCACTTCGCAGCCGGTGCGCTGAATCAGGCTGTGCACCAGGGTCATGGTCAAGGCCGGTTGACCAAAGAAGGGCGCCACTTCCGCTCCGCTGCCCGGGTCGGGCACTTGGTCAGGCAAAATTCCGACAATCTCGCCGCGCTTCAGCGCCTTGAGCAGCTGGGTGACGCCGCGTCTATTGGTGGGCGCCATATTGATATTTTCTTTAGTGCGACCCTGCAGAATCAGTTTGTCCAAGGCCGGCAATTTCGGCGGCTGGTAAAGCGCCGTCAGCGGGCCAAAGCCGGATAAGTAGGGCGCGACCACTTCCCAGTTACCCAAATGAGGCGCCAAAACCAGCAGGCCCTTGCCGCGCGCCAGCTTTTTGTGCAGCAACTCCTCACCTTCGGTTGCCCGAATCCGGCGCTGGAGCCACTTTGGAGACCGGCACCATATGGCCCCGGCTTCGGCCGCGGTTTTGCCGGTTTCTTTCAGGCTCTTGCGCGCCAGACGGCGGCGTTCAGCTTCCGACAGCGCCGGCAAACAGAGGCGCAAATTCTCCTGGGTTATCCGCGCCGCTCGGCTGTCGCTGTACCAGAGGCTCAACCCCATCAAGGAGCCCAGCGCCCGATTAACCTGCAGGGGCAAACGGCCTAAAAATTTAAATATGAAAGGTACTAGCCAATTCTTCACAACTCACTCGATTTTGGGATTCATTACTTGAGGGGAGCTTAACGGAAAACCACCGGCTTGGGGTAGTTGCGAGGGCAGTAAATGACAGTCTAGAAAGTGAATTGGACTGAAACCAAGCCCTTGGTACCAATCACCCCCCAACTACCGCTATAATTCGCGGCTGTTTTATACACTAGAGCGCGGCTTGGCCAATCAACCGTCGCCGGCCATTCGGCCCTGGTGTTCCCAATTCCCGACCCATGCTTGGAGGCCGCTCACCCGTGTCTGACCGTCAAATCGACAAGCCCGATATAGGTACCTTTCAGGGCCTGATTCTGGCGCTGCAATCCTACTGGGCGCGCCAAGGCTGCGTAATTTTGCAGCCCCTCGATATGGAAGTAGGCGCCGGCACC
>CAZKCY010000242.1:0-3527 GCA_964551155.1 uncultured Marinimicrobium sp.
CAGCCATTCCCGCTGCACGGCCCGCCAGCCGTCTTCCACTTCCACGTCCACAAAGGCGGTAAGGCCTTGGGCGTCGACTATTGGCAGCGCCTTGGGCAGGGCGCCCAACGCCTGATCGGGCAGCTCCAGGGCGGGCGGAAGACGATCGGGCAGGGGCGCGGACAGCCGATTTTCGAGGGTTCGAGGCAGGTCCCGCTCCAGATCGCGACGGATCTGATCCACATCGCCGCGGGTGCGCTCCAGCACATCGGTGGCCGCCGAAGGCAGCGACAGCTGAGCCTGAGCAAAACTGCTCAGCCCCAGTAGCAGCACCATTAGCGGCCTAAGGCGTGTCACTGAGCCCCGGGGTTTTCCAGGGAAGGATCGAGCAAGGCGGGGGATGCGGGTGCGATTCATAAGGGGTCTTCCGGTAACTGTATGGAGCCTTGGGCCTGCGCCCAGCTGTTACTATAACGGCTTGCCCCGCTAAAAAATTCCGCCGGCCGGGAATAAAACCGGAGCTGGCGCGTTAACCGGGTACAACAGAGAGATATTGCCCCTATGAAGAGCGAATTAACCGAGTTGATACCCAAGCTAAGGCGCTTTGCCTATTCACTTACCGGGTCCATGGCCGACGCCGACGATCTGCTGCAGAGCACCGTAGAGCGAGCCCTGAGCCGTAAAGTACCTGAGGGCGTGGAATTAACCAAGTGGATGTTCCGCGTCTGTCGCAACCTATGGATCGATGAATACCGCTCCAACAAGGTACGCCAGGAGGCCAGCTGGGACCCACAGTTGCGGGACCGGGAAGTTGTCGATGGCGAACGGGCGGTGGCGAGCGAAATCGAGCTCGAGCAAGTCAACCGGGCCATGGATCGGCTGCCCGACGACCAGCGCTTGATTTTGTCACTGGTGGCCATCCAGGGCATGTCCTACAAAGAGGCGGCGGCCACTCTGGAAATTCCCCCGGGCACGGTAATGAGTCGCCTGGCGCGAGCCCGAACCGCTTTAACCGAAAGCTTGAAAGCACCCGCAATGAGGAACCAATCATGAAAATCAACGATGAACTACTGTCGGCTTTCCTCGACGGGGAGCTGCCCGAAGCGCAGATGCGGCAGGTTAGAGAACGGCTGGCCGAAGACCCGGCCCTGGCGGATCGGCTGGCGGAGCTGAGCGCTACCGACGAGGCCCTGGTCCATCACTACAGCGCCATTGACGAGCGACCGCTGCCGGAGGGGCTGCAGCAGTTGCTGGCTGACAGCGATACCCGATCCGAATCAGAACCCGGGCCTGCAAAGCCGTCGGCCCAGGTGATTGAATTCCCTCTCTGGCGCCGCGCCCGACAGGCGCTGAGCCAGCACGCCGGCTTGGCGGCAAGTGTTGCGCTGGCGCTGGGCTTTGGTCTGGCCCAGTTCACCGGAACTCTCGCTCCCGACACGGCGGACTCCTGGCAGCCGGTGGCGCAGAGATTGGACACTCTGCCCAGTGGCGCCAGCCAGAGCTTGCCGGATGGCCGGGAAATCACCCCGCGCATCAGCTTTGTCAATCAACAGGGCCAATATTGCCGGCAATACCGCCTGAGCGGTTCGGAGCAGAGCTCGGAAAATATTGCCTGCCGAACCGAGCAGGGCAGTGCGGCCTGGGAGCAAATGGCCAGCATTCGCCAGCCGGCGACGGAGTCGGGCAGCTATCAAACCGCCAGCGGCGGTTCGGTACTCGACGGCGTGCTGGATCAAATGATGGCGGACGGCATTATTGAGCCCAGCCGCGAACAGCAGTTGATTCAGCAAAACTGGCAACAGAGTCAATAAATACCGCCCATAGAAATTCGACAGGAGGCTCTTTATGAAATACCCGATCTTAGCTCTGGCAGTGTTTTTGATGCTTGGCGGCTGTGCCTCGCCCACCGCCTACAAACCGGCCAGTGACGGTGGCTACGGCTACCGCGAAAGCCAGATTGCCGACAATCGCTATAGGGTAGCCTTCAAAATGCGGGGCGAGGACTCTCTTCAGGCAATGGACTACGCCATGTTGCGCGCCGCCGAACTGACCCTGATGGCGGGCTACGACTGGTTTGTGGTGGTCGATCGGTATAACTCCAAAGAGGGACGCCGCCCCGACAGTCAGATCGGCGTCCGTGGGGAACGAGTGGTGGAGCGCGATTGTTCCCTGCTGTTGGGGTGCAAAACCCGCACCCAGCCGAGCACCGAATACAGCGCTGAAATCAGTTCAGGAAAACGGGAACAGATTGAAGCCATATTGGAAATTCGTCTGGGCAAGGGTGTAAGGCCCGACGAAGGCGATAGCTACGACGCTTTGGAGGTGCGCGACAATTTGCGTAACAGCACCGACGCTTAGATGCCGCAAAGCTGACGCCAGAGCTGGCGTCAGCTTTTTTCATTGGGCCGCTAGAGCTTTGGCGTTGCGCACTAGCCCAATCAAATCGATCGACTTGCCAATTCTTCCCTGCAAGGTGGAAACCAGGCTGTGCATTGCCAAAAGATTCCGCTCAACCGAAGCGCCTTGCTGCAGGTAGATCGACTCCAGATGGGATTTGGCGAGCGCGTAGCCTTGCAGTTCGTAGGTCAGCATTACCGCTATGGTATGTTCTTCCGCGGTTGTTTCCCGTGGTACAGGTGAATAGCCCAGCTGCTCGACCATTCTCTCGGCCACGCCCCATACCGACCAAGGGTTTTGACCGGTGATCAGGTTGCCGTCTTGAATAACTTGCTCGAGATACATAGGCCCCGGCTTAAACTGCGCGCCCTTGGCAATAAGCTCGTCCTGCAAAAGAAACGGAAATATGGATTCCGCGTTTCGGATCAGCAGCAGTTCTTCCTCATTGGTAAAGCCGCTGACCATTTTGCCTTCCAATAAGTTTCGCCCATCGGAAAGCGTCGCATTGACCAAAGCAGCGGGACCGTGACAGACAGCGCCCAGAACTTTTCCGCCTTCGTAGGCGCTGGTTGCCAACGACTGGATCGCCTGGTTGTCGGGAAAGTCGAACATGGCGCCCTTGCCGCCGACAAAGAAAATGGCCCGATACTGTTCGACCTCTACTGTGTCTACCGGAATAGTGTCGCTCAGTTTCTGTTGAGCCAGGGCGTCGTTTAGAAAGGCGTAGTCGAATGCGCCCATGTCGTCGGTATCGATAACCGCGGGCGGTTCGCCGCCCAAGGGGCTGGCGATGTCCACCTCGAAACCATTGGCGGTAAACACATAGTAGGCCCGGGCCAGCTCGGAAAGCTCATAGCCGGTGTATTTGCCGGTATCCCCAAGGGTGTCGGTGCTGGTTACCACCGCCAGTATCTTGCCTTTCGAAGGTTGTGGGGCTTGGGATATATAGGCCAGGTCTTGGGGCAGAGTGTCTGTTAGGCCGGCGCGCGCCGATTCGGGTTCCAGCAAGCTGAAAAACCAAACCAGAAAAGCCGCTGCGATAGCGATTAGGGTCAAAACACCAAACGATAGTTTCTTGATCACGGGAATTCTCCTTTAGGTTAGATTGGCGTACAGCATTGCCCAATCGAGGTGAAATTCGCGTGAAATAT
>CAZKCY010000242.1:3627-4704 GCA_964551155.1 uncultured Marinimicrobium sp.
AGTCGGGGTCTAATGCATATTTGGAAAGTGTTTTCATCTGGCGAGGTGATTTCGTAAGCCCAGTGCAAAGTTTCCAAAATACGCCGGACCAGGAACAAGCCCTGGCCGAATCCTTCGCTGTCCGAATGTTTGACTGAAGCTTGAGTAGGGTCGCCGGGAAGCGTGATTTCGGTGGTGTTGATAAAGCACAAGTTTGCGCCGTCAAAGCTGATCTCAAGTTTCGGCTCTGCGGCGTGGGAAAGGGCGTTTTCTATCAGGTTGCTTACCATCAGAGCTGCCAGTTGAGGATTGCCAATTACCTCGACATCCTTCATCGACAGCACTATGTCGAAGTTTTTAGCTTCCAGCTTCGGGTGCAGCGCCAGAAGACATTCTTCCGTCGTTTGTCTCAGCGAGAAAAGTTGATCAGACTTGGACTCGGCTCTGGCCAAGGCCAATAGGGCGGTTACCGAATGCTTTATCTCGTAGGCGGCCACGCGCAGCTGCTGGATCTCTGGTGTGGTCAAGGTTCTTTGTTCAGCCAAAGACAGAGTGTTCAAAATGATCGTCAAGGGGGTTCTCAGCTCATGGCTGAGGTCCCGGTTGAATTCACTTTCACGGGTCAGCAGGCTATTGAGTTGATCAAGGGTACTGTGAATGGACTGGTCCAGGAAGTCGATTTCGTCTTCTGCTTCCCGTGGATCGGTTGAGGCTTGGTTCTTTCTGTCGCGTCGCTCAAGTACCGATTGCGCCAATGCCAATATCGGCTTGGTGGTGCGGCGCGAAATCTTATAGGCCAGCCCGAGGGCAAGCAGTATGGTCAGAACCAACGCCAGAGCGAAGAGGTTGAAAATATCGCCCGGAATATTGCGCACTGCCAAAAGCTCGGTGACATCCGCCACCAGAAGAGCGCTGTGGTTCTGGTCGAGATACAGAGGCCGGGCGTGATAGTGTTTGCCGGAGCTGCCGAAAATCTCGTGTTCGCCCGAGGCAAAAGCTCGGGCAATTTCCTCCGGGGCTTGATCGGGCCTGGAGTAGAGCCGAAGGTAGTCCGATCTGGGGGTGGCGATTTGGCCGGTTTCGTTGAACGTGCGGCGC
>CAZKCY010000243.1:0-4703 GCA_964551155.1 uncultured Marinimicrobium sp.
ATAAATACATCCCTGTAGCTCCCTCTCTTCGTCCCTGAAGAGAGGGTTTGAAAAGCTGTTCCGCCGCCGTCCTGGGTGCCGCTCGCTAAGTTAACAGCTTCTCTGGGCTGGGTTTTTTAGTGCGAATGGAGAAGATCTTCAACGCAGAGCACAACACAAAACTTTCAGAAAAACCCAGCTACGAACAGCACCGTGGTTAGCAAGAGGCAGCAAGGCCGGCGGGGTGAAGGGTTTTGGAACCCTCGCGTCAGGGATGACGCGCGGGAGCTACATGGAGGTATTTACCGCGTTTCCAAAACCCTTCACCCCGTTGGCCCTCTCGCAAACCTTCAAAACAACTGGCTGGAGAACTAAATAAGCCGAACCTGATTTCAATGTTCAGTGCTTTCCGTTCTCCGTCCGCGATCAACTCCCAAAAAACTCCCGCTTGAGCTGGTCATGCTGCTCCGGGCGCAGGCGCGGGCCGTATTGGGTCACTACCCTACCGGCGGCCAGGCTGGCGAAGCGGCCGGCGGTTTGGTAGTTGTGACCATGGCTGATGGCGTAGATAAAAGCCCCGGCAAACATATCGCCGGCGCCGTTGCTGTCGATGGCTTTTACCGGGCTGGCGTCTATGTGATAGGAATGCTCGCCGTCGAACACTAGAGCGCCGTCGGCGCCGCAGGTGATGGCGAAAGTCTTGCAGTAATCCTGCAACGACTGGGCCGCGCTTTCCAGATCATTGGTGCCGGTAAAGCCCATGGCCTCCTCGCGGTTGCAGAACAGCAAGTCCACACCTTCGCCAATCATTTCCAGCAAACCGTCCCGGAAAAACTGCACCATGGCCGGATCGGAAAGGCTCAGCGCGGTCAGGGTGCCTCGATCTTGAGCCAGGCGGCGCAGCTCTATGGCCGCGGCGCGGCCGGTGTCGGAGCTCACCAGATAGCCCTCGATGTAAACGTAGTCGGCGGCGGCAATGGCGGGGGGGTGGAGCTCCGCCTTCGACAGAGTGGCACTGATACCGAGAAAGGTATTCATACTGCGCTCGGCGTCGGGAGTGATCATCACCAGGCATTTACCGGTAATGCCTTCGGGAGGCGTCAGATGCTCGGGGTAATCAACCCCAGCGGCAGTAATATCGTTCAGATAAAAGCGGCCGTTCTCGTCGTCGGCGACTTTGCAGGAATAAAAGCTGCGGCAGCCAAAATAGCTGGCGGCAATTACGGTGTTGGCACCCGAGCCACCGCTGGCTCGGCTCGATGCCACCAAATGGTCGGCCAAATAATCGATCAGCTCCGCTTGGCGATGCTCATCCACCAGCGTCATCACCCCTTTGGTAACGGCCATGGCTATCAAATCCTGGTCGCTGACGGCTATTTCGGTATCCACCAGTGCCGCGCCTATACCGTAGATGTGATAGTGGTCATTCATGGGTGGTTCCTTATTTTCGTGAGCTGGGGCGAGATTTGTGCGCTTGTTGGGATTCGGCGCAGATCTCGCTTGGTGTTTGAGCGCACATTATGCAAAATAAGCGCCGCTCTATAAAGGAGCCTCGGAATTCAACCAACCGCCTGCCGGAGCACTCCCGCTTTAATGACCAAACGCCGACCTTCAAGCCGCAGCCGTCGGCCCGCAAAAAAAACTTCCGCCAAGCGTCGGGGCTGGAGCCGTTTCCGGCGCTGGCTGTTGCTGGCATTCGGCGTTTTGGCACTCCTGCTGCTGGTTTGGGTGCTCTATCTGGATGTCACCGTAAGAGCCAAATTCGATGGCAAAAAATGGGCTTTGCCGGCGCGGGTTTACGCCCGGCCACTGGAATTGTATGAAGGCCTGGCGCTGACTCCCGAACTGCTGGAGCAAGAGCTGCGCGCGCTCGGCTATCGGCCGGTGGAGCGAGTCAGCGCTTCGGGGCAATACGCGCGTCGCATCACTGGCAGCCGTGCCCATTACCAGATTCACAGTCGCGGTTTCGATTTCTGGGATCAAAGCGAACCGGCTCGTTCTTTCAGTCTTACGCTGAGCGGGAGTCGGGTGGTGGCTCTGGCCGATGATGGCGGCGCCGAACTGTCCTTGATGCGCCTGGAGCCGGAAGAAATTGGCGGTATTTACCCCGGCCATGGCGAAGACCGGTTGCTGGTTCGCCTGGAGGATTTGCCTCCGCGCCTGGGCGAGATTCTGATTGCCGTGGAGGATCGCAATTTCGTTCGCCATCACGGCATCTCGCCCAGTGGCATAGCCCGCGCGGCCTGGGCGAACCTTACCGCCGGCCGGGTGGTGCAGGGCGGCAGTACGCTGACTCAACAGTTGATCAAGAACTTTTATCTGACCCGCGAGCGCAGTCTGCAGCGCAAAGCTCAGGAAGCGATTATGGCGTTGTTGCTCGAGCTGCACTACAGCAAGGCCGAAATCTTGGAAACCTATGTCAACGAGGTGTATCTGGGGCAGAGTGGTCCGCGCGCGGTGCACGGCTTCGCTTTGGGCGCCCAGCACTATTTCCGTCAGCCGCTTCGCGAGCTCAACACCTCGCAATTGGCGCTTTTGGTCGGGGTGGTGAAAGGTGCTTCCTATTACAACCCTTGGCGCCACCCAGAGCGGGCTCTGGAGCGACGCAATCTGGTACTGCAGATAATGGCGAGCGAAGGGCTGATCAGCGCGGCCGAGCTACAGCGAGCTCAGCAGGCGCCGCTCGGAATAGTGACGCAAAGTGATCACAGTCTGCAGAGTTACCCCGCCTTTATCGAATTGGTACAGCGCCAGCTGCGCCGCGACTATCGCCAGGAGGATCTGCAGAGCGAGGGTTTGCGGGTGTTTACCAGCCTTTCGCCCATGGTTCAGCGCCGCGCGGAGCAGAGCCTGCGCAGCCGAATAGAGCAGCTGGAGCGAGGTCATGACGTCAAAGACCTTCAGGGCGCCTTAGTGGTGACTTCGGTGGGCGCGGGCGAGGTGCTGGCGCTAGTTGGCGACAAAAGCCCCCGCTTTGCCGGCTTCAACCGGGCTCTGGATGCGCGCCGGCCGATAGGCTCGCTGGTCAAACCCTTCGTTTATCTAGCTGCCTTGGAGCAGCCCGAGCTCTATCATCCCGCGACTTTGATCAGCGACGCGCCGGTGGTCGTGGAAGGCGATAACGGCGAGCGCTGGCAGCCCCGCAACGCCGATCTCAAGGACCACGGCCAAATACCTATGTATTTAGCGCTGGTGCACTCCTACAACCAGGCCTCGGCACGCCTGGGTATGCAGGTGGGTTTGCAGAAGGTTTATCAGACTCTGCGTCGGGCCGGCTTTGAAGGCGAGATACCTCAGGTTCCGGCAATTTTATTGGGCTCGGTAGAGATGACGCCCCTGGAGGTGGCCAACATTTATCACACTCTGGCCGCCGAGGGTGTCTATACCCCCATGCGGGCGATCAGAGAGGTTTTGACAGCCGAGGGTGAGCCTTTGCGCCGCTATCCGCTCGAGTTGGAGCAGCGTTTTTCGCCCGAGGCCAGCTTCCAATTGCAGTATTTGCTGCAATTGGCATTGCGCCAGGGTACCGGCCGGCGGGTTTACGATCAGTTTCCGGAGCAGCTGACGTTGGCGGGCAAAACCGGTACCAGCAACGATCAGCGCGACAGTTGGTTCGCCGGTTTCAGCGGCGAACATCTGGCGGTGGCTTGGCTGGGGCGGGACGACAATAGCGCCACCCCCCTGAGCGGCGCGGGGGGCGCCCTGCAAGTCTGGGCCGACTTGATGGTGGCACTGCCAACCCAGGGCCTAACACTAAACCCGCCGGGGGAAATCAGCTTCGACTGGTTGGATAGTGAAACCGGCCAGTTGAGCGCCGAGCATTGTCAGAACGCCGTTTGGTTGCCTTTGCGGCCCGGCCAGCAACCCTCGGAACAAGCGCCTTGCAAGCTGACCCGCGACTCCGGTGCCAGCTGGTGGCAACGGCTGTTGCGCCGCTGAGTTTCTGGGGGCTGGCCTGCTACAAAATTCAAGAGCTGTTATGCTGATGACTTCGCCCATTATCGAGACTCGCCTGTGACCAAGCGCCTTATACTGCTGTGGCCTCTGCTGTTATTACTGAGCGCCTGTGCCGGCCCTTTGATACAACCGCCCAACGAAAGCGACCAAAGCGAGGAAAGCCCTGCGCCAGTCGAGGATTCAGATTCGGCCGCTGAGCGCGGCTCAAGCGCGGTTTCAAGTTTGATTCAGGCGGCCCGCAGCGCTTATCAAAGGGGGGATTACGCCGGCGCTATAGCCTCCGCCGAGCGGGGCCTGCGCATTGATCGGCGGGAGCCGGAACTGTATTTGTTGTTGGCCCAGAGCTATCTGGCGCAGGCCCGACCCGATCAGGCCGAGCAGTTCGCCCGTCAGGGGCTGCGTCACAGCGGTTCCGACACTTGGGTGTCGCAGGCGCTTAAATCTATGCTCAGTGGGCTTTGAGCAGGCTGGAGGCTGTTCTCTTGACCGGATAGGGGCGGCTTTTGAGAGTTCTATTCAAACCTCGAATATAGCGATTCCTGATATTTGGAAAATTGTCTATTGCGAATCGGTTTAATTTTTCCCGCCCTTGGCCCTGGCGGTTTTCGGATTAGCGCCGATACTTAAAGTAACTGGTTTTTGCAACTTGAGCGTGCAATCCCGCAACCAGTGAGGGCTAATCCCCCTAGTCAGGAGCTTTCCTTTTTGTGTGACTCCCTATCTGCCGGTGCAATTGCACCGGCTTTTTTATGTCCAGGGATGGACGG
>CAZKCY010000244.1:0-3538 GCA_964551155.1 uncultured Marinimicrobium sp.
TCCAGCGCGGTATTTTCCGGTGTCTGCCAAAGACCGGCATTGTCCATGTTTTCTTCCAATCCGATTACGACATCGCCATTCACGCCTATGCTGGCTTGGTGTATATGGGCTGCGGTTGTTTCCATGCCCATAGACCAGGCATTCAGGCGCAAGCCACCGGTTTCGGTGTTGAGCGTGGCGTAGCCGAGGCCACTAGCCTGTGAGTCAGCGCGCGGTACTTCCTGGCCGGGAGACAGGTCGAACAACACCAACGCATAGTCTTCTGGCAGAATCTGACCGCGAATCTCTCCACCTGGATTGGCTTGTGTGTGAACATTCACGTAGAGGTTGGCCATTCCAAGAGCCGAGACCTCATCCGAACTCAGCATGGCATCTTCGGGTAACTGCCAGAGCCCTTCGGTCTCGGCGCTCGCTTCCAGCCCGACTATAACGTCGCCGTTAAGACCGGCTTCGGCATGATGAATGTGGGCGGCATTTGCGGTGATGTTCCAGGTCCAGGTATTGAGTGTCATGGCACCATTGTCACTGTCGTATAACAGATAGCCCTGGCCATAGGCGTCGGTGTCCACCGCTGGCACTTCTTGGTCTCCTGAAAGGGTAAAGGTGAAAAGCGTCTGGGTGTCGGCCAGAATCTGTCCGCGCAGCTCGCCGTCCGGATGACTGTCGGTATGCACGTTGACGTACCAATTGCCGGCGAGTAGTGCATCGTGCTGTTCTTCGGTGATGTCTTCACCCTCTATCTTCCAGATACCGTCTCCGTCCGGGTCAGAAAATCCAAAGGCCCACGGGCCCATTCATCAAACGTAATCTAGATATGAGTTTTAGTTATTGCGACGATATCGAGGAAGGTCTACGCCGAGATTGCGCTGAAGGATCAAGTTAAGTAAATATAGTTCAAAAAAACTCCGTTAGTGTGAAATGGCGCCCAAAATATCCAGCGTCGAAAAATAGTGGCGCTGAATCACCTTTTTCGCATTAATCGGAAAACCATCGCTTATAGCGAGCCAATTTTAAGGGATATGCTTTTGTACGATAAAGCAGATAGGAATTAACGCAAAAAAGGACCCTTAGGGTCCTTTTTTCGAAATTAAAAAAACTTCGGTTTAACGCTTTTCAGCGATAATTTTTACTCAACGACTATTTCAAACAGCGCGCGCATGTTTTCTTTTGCGGCTACTGAGTTCAGTGTGGTTGGCGAAGCTTCATAGCTTCCGGGTCGGGTATCGCCATAGCCAATTACCGATAGCCGGTCCTTGGAAATATCGCCTTTGGTAATCAGGTAGTCCTCGATAACTTGAGCACGTTGTTCACTGAGTTTTTGGTTGTGTGCGGCGGTTCCCGCAGCAGAGGTGTAGCCTGCTATGCGCACTTTAGCCTCAGGGTTGTCGCGCAATAAGACGATGCTTCTTTGAAGAACGTTTTGCGCTTCCTGGGTGAGTGTGGATTTGTCGAAATCGAAGTGAACGTCTTCAAATTCCAGTACCAACACCTCTGGCGTCGCGGCTGAGCTAACTGGTTTTGAATTGGTTTCAACCGGTTCAGACATTGCCGCGCGGTAGGGTTTTGATGCTTCCCTGCCACCAAAGGCAAAGCTAACACCTAGGGTCGCGCTTATGTTGTGGTAGCTGTCGTCAAACACTTCGCTCACCAGGTGATCGCGCAAGTCGAACCTCACCGCAAGATTGTCAGAGACCCAGTATTTGGCTCCTACACCAAAATTGAAAGTCGACATTTTATCGTCCGAGATGCTGGGACTGTAATCCGTTACGCCATAACCGCCAACGATATAGGGCGAAAACTTGTTGTCGGGCAGGAAGTGGTAGAGCGCATCCAGCTGATACAGCAACAAATCAACGTCGTCCGTGGGGCTTCTGAACTGCCCAGGGCTCGCACCGAGAATGGAGGTGTCATCAACACTGCTGTTGACTCTGGAAATGGCGCCCTCAATGGCCCAGTGAGGAGTGAAACTGTAACCAAGACGTATACCGTAGGTGAGGCCGTCTTCCAGATTCTGATCATCTTCGAAGATGTGGTAACCCGCGAAGGGGCTGATTTCAAACTGACCGTCTTTGACTTCCGCAAAAGAGGGTGCTGCGCCGGATAGTGCCGCAGACAAGGCAAGCAGTGCCAGAGAAGCAGTGGCGGGCTTGGCTGCCCTTTGTGGGGCTGCTTTGAGCCTGCGAGTGAAGCTCGGCTGATTGCTGGAGCTGTTAACAGCGGTGGTTGTTGTCGGCTTAATAATAAATGCGTTCATCTTGTGCTTTCCTGTAGTGAAGCCAACCTCGCTGGGAGCCTGACTTCGAATCGGTACTGGGGCAAGGGCAGGGTTTTGGTTCTGCGCCTCACCCACAATGTGTTAGCGCTGTTCTAAGTTCTATTCGGCAGGAACGGTAATTAGCGCTTGGTCTTGCACTACAACCTCGGCGCCGCGTGCCAGAGCCCGGCCTTCCATTTCGGTACCGGTGTTAACCGTTATGCCGATCAGGGCCAGGATGGTGCCGGCGAAATCCGAATTGGTGCCGCCGATAGTCGCCGAGCTTTGTGCGACCCAGAAGATGTTTTTGGCTTGAGCACCGTTTTGCAGGATGATGTGGGTATCGCCGCCGATGGTGTCGATGGTGGATTCGGATTGGAAGATAAACACCGCATTCATGTCATTGCCAGCATCAAGGGTGATAGTACCGCCCGCAGGGATTGCGATTGAACTGCCTGACCAGTAAAGACCAGGAGCATAAACGCCGTCGGCATTGCCACCACAAGCTGCTGAAGGGTTGGTGGTAAGCACGCCCGAGTCGATGAGCGTACAGACGCTGGTAGCGCGATTGGTTGCTTCGTTGTACGCGGCTTCCAGGGCATTCATGGCATCTTGCGCTGCAACGGTGCCGATTTCGATTACACCGCTTACAGTAGTGGTATCACAGCCAATACAAGCGCCCGCCGGAAAAACGCCCACATCGCCGTCAACACGCAATCCAGTGGTACTGTCAGGTCCGCCACCTAGGGTGATACCGGTGTTTGAAAGAACGCCGTAGGGTTCAGTGGCACCCAAGTTTATGGTTTGCTGGCAAAACGAATCATCGGTGGTAAAGCTCCAGGAGAAGTCTTCGGCCAGGGAGTTGCCGTTCAAGTCTTCTACACCGGTGGTGACAGTGGCGGTGTATTCGAGCTCAGGATTCAGGGCTTCGGTAGGAGTAAAGGTCGCCGTGGTTCCGTTGGCATCAAGACTGACCTCACCCTCAACTTCAAAGGTGTTTAGCGTTTCAACCAGAGTAAAGTTTGTCGCGGGCGATAGAACGCTCGATGGTTCAAGCGGCTCGCTGAAGGTTGCGCTGGGGTTTTTGTTGGTACATACCCCAGTGCCGCCTTCCGCTGGACTGAATTCGGTGTAAGTAATGAATACCGGGTCGGCTTCGTCAGCTATGGTCGTAAAACTCCACTGATGGTCACTGGCCAGCGCCTGTCCGGTCGCACTCAGGGTAGCGGTGGTGACGGTGGCGCTGTAGGTGGAGTTGAATTCCAGCTCGCTAGCCGGCGCGAA
>CAZKCY010000244.1:3548-4658 GCA_964551155.1 uncultured Marinimicrobium sp.
TAACTCACTGTGCCCGCTACCGCAACATTGTTCGGGCCCTCAAGCAGAAAGCTTGTATCGTTGATGGTGGCAGCATCCATTTCCGTACTGTAAGTAACGTTTACAGCGCTTGTGGTAGCTACATCGACGGCTTCTGAGCTAGGGGATGTATTGGTTACTTCGGGTACCAGCGGAGTATCGGTGCCGGGTTCGGAGCCAATTGCCGGGCTTGAATTCCAGTTTCCGCCACCGCAGCCGGTAACGAAACCCAGGGCGAGCAGCGCAGCAGCCCAGATTGATTTCTTGGTGTAGTGATCAAAGCTTTTCATGTTGGTTTTCCCGTTAGGTCGAGCGTGGCGTGTTGCACGCGAGCGGATGCCAACGCATATTTTTAGTGTGCGCGCTAGCACCTGAAGTTGGTCAGGTTTGAGTAGATGTAAGGGAACGTTGAATGACGAGCGGCGAGGCTGGTAACCGGTCTGGGTTATCGCTCGAGCCTTAACTCTAGTTCTGCTGCAAGGAGTAGAGATGTTCTTTTGGAGAGCGCCTTTCGGCGTTGGAGAAGCCGCCTTGTTGTTCGGCTGAGAACACTTATACGCCCTATTTCAGCAAATAGGTGAGTTATATTTTTTTATATTTTTTCGCCCCACGTCTAGCCCGCCATAGTTGATAACAATTTGCTTTCTGTCGGCCCGAATCGGCCGCCGGCTTCATACCCGGCGAATGCTGGAATCATGCAGAGTAGGTGGGTCAGGGCAGGTGGATCCTAAGCCAATATCCTCATCAACTGAATTTGCTGCCGAGGTTGTCAGCCGTATTAGTTTCAAGCCAAGTAAAAAAGGGCCTTTTGCGGATCCTGCTTCGCCAATAAGCGGGGCGCCGATCGGGAACAGTTGCTCAGCGCTCTGTCCCACTCCTGGATCGACGGCCAGCCCCTTCGCACCTACCGTCACGCCCCCAGCGCCGGCTCGCGCAAGAGCTGGGCGGCGGGCGACGCCACCAGCCACGCCGTCCGTCTGGCGGATATAGCACCGCTCGAGCAGCGCAGTTCCGCCTCCAACGGGACTACGGCTGTTACGTGATGGAAAATGTTTTGTTTAAGATCAGCTTCCCAGCCGAGTTCCACGCCCA
>CAZKCY010000245.1:0-3158 GCA_964551155.1 uncultured Marinimicrobium sp.
ATGGAATGATTTTGTGCAGTGACCCCGCACCAAATTCCACTACATTAATGGCCGACGCCGATCGATCGTCGAAATAGTGACTCAAATCTTCTGCAATTCTCGGCAAGAGCTCGAGCTCAGTGCGATAGGGGTAATACTCTTCCAGGGAACAAATTTTATCAAAATAGTGCGAACCTAGGGCATCGTAAAAATACTTGGGTTGCAGTTGTTTTTGCGCTGCCCCCAGGCCGGTGATCACATCTTGGTAAAATTCGCTCTCGGCAATGTTGCTGAGTTTATCTTCCTCTGTACTATCTGTACTAACAGTACTCATATCCATAAGTATTCCTTGGCTTGTTACTTCAGTGCGCCAACCTCAAACCACTAAACTGCCAGCGTTGATACGGATAAAAAAAGTTTCTGTAGCTGGGCCGCATTTGCAATTGGGGCGTAACGCAGGAGCCGCCCCTAAGCACGTATTGATTGGCCATAAACTTGCCATTGTATTCACCCAAGGCACCTTGGGAGGAATTGAAGCCCGGGTAGGCTGAGAAGCTGCTCTGAGTCCACTCCCAGACATCACCATAGAGCTGCTTCAAACCCGGAGTTTGTTTTGAATCCGGCTTGAGCTGCGCGCCTTTTGGGTGCCAGAGTTTGGCTTCGGAAAAATGACCGTCAATAGGATAATGGCGCGCAGCGTATTCCCATTCAAATTCAGTGGGCAAACGCTCACCCTTCCAGCGCGCAAATGCATCGGCCTCGTAATAGCTGATATGACAGACTGGATCCTGAGGGTTGATCAAAACTTTTCCGAACAAGCTCTGATTCTGCCACTGGCTTTGGTTCTCGTGCCAATAAAGCGGCGCTCGCCACTGTTCGCGCCGACACATATCCCAGCCATCAGAGAGCCAGAGCTCAGGCCGTTGGTAACCTCCATCGGCAATAAACTCGAGCCATTCACCGTTGGTTACCGGGCTGTTGCGCAAACTGAAATCCTGAACCAACACTTGGTGACGGGGCTGTTCGCAGTCGTAAGCAAATTCGGTCTCGGCGTCGCTGCCCACCCAGACGACACCGCCCTCGAAATCGCTGTACTCTTTATCGGGTTCAGCTAAGCCTCCCGGACTTGCCAAGGGCTGTTCATCGAAGGCGCAATCATTCTGTGCCAAAGCGTGCTTGATGTCGGTCAAGATCAGTTCCTGATGCTGCATTTCGTGGTGCAAACCGATAACGGCTTTATTGCGTACCTCTTTATCTCGTGGTTTATCTCCTAGGTGAGTCAGGAGCACTTCCATGGCATTGTCCACATGGTCGCGATAGGCCAATACCTCACTCAATGAAGGCCGCGAAAGCAAGCCCCGCGCAGGTCGAGGGTGGCGCTCGCCCATAGCTTCATAATAAGAGTTGAAAAGATATTGGTAGCGCTGGTTTATCGGGTAATAACCGGGCAAGTGGGCTTGCAACAAAAAGGCGTCGAAGAACCAAGTGGTATGCGCCAAGTGCCACTTAGTGGGGCTGGCGTCGGGCATTGATTGAAGCAGCATGTCCTCATCACTCAGCCAGTCAGTCAGAGCCAAGGTCTGCTCCCGAACCTGGCGAAACTGAAGCAGAAAATCGGCCTGTGCATCGGCTGCCTCAAATTCAATTATTGCTTCCAGCGACATGAATTTTTCCTTTCAACTTCGAACTAAGGCTTCGGCGGCAGAGACACTCACATGTCACCCAGATCAGCTGAACTGGAACGAATTGCCATTAAATCTTGACAGTCCGAAATCTGTTTGCCAAGTATGTTGTATACAACCTGAAAGATGAAACGAACCGTTCCGTTATTGGTTCACAGATTGATCGGTTTCTCGTCACCGTTTACTGACGCATGGCTCAACCGAGAGAATCACCTCCATTTTAAGCGACATTCGTCTATCTCTTCACTTTAGTCGATGGCGAGCGATTGTGCCGAGAGTTTAAGAATTCGACAAAGATTTTCGAGTGGGGAATTTTTCCGAGGCGTGGTTCGAGAACAAGATTTTTCAAGGGGCAGGGTTATGGCTAGAAATACTGACCAGCATGCTGAATATAAGGAAAAGCGCAAAGAGATGGTGAATTCCCAAATCGCCCGGCGGGGCATCGAATCGCCAGTAGTTTTGAACGCCATGCGCCAAGTACCGCGAGAATTTTTCCTATCGCCGGCAATGCGGGAATTCGCCTACGAAGATACCCCTCTGCCGATCTCGAACCAGCAGACCATTTCCCAGCCCTATATCGTCGCCTTTATGGTGGATGCACTTCAGCTCACTGGCGGCGGCAAGGTTTTGGAGGTCGGCACCGGGTCGGGCTATGCCGCGGCCATTCTGGGGGAGATCGCCGACCGGGTGATTACCCTTGAGCGCCATAAATCCCTGGCCGACAGCGCCCGGGAGACCCTTCGCAAACTCAGTTATGACAATGTCGAAGTGATTCACACCGACGGCTCGGTGGGCTGGCCAGAAGGCGCGCCCTACGACGGTATTGTAGTGGCGGCCGGCGGCCCCAGAGTACCGCAATCCTTAAAGGATCAACTGGCTATCGGCGGGCGACTGGTGATCCCGGTGGGAGATTCGGAAACCGAGCAGTCTCTGATGCGCATTACGCGCGTGACTGATAATGAGTTTCAGGAAGAAAATCTGTCCCGAGTGCGTTTCGTGCCGCTGGTAGGCGAAGCCGGCTGGCAGGATAAAAACGAGCAAAATACCAAGGCCGAAGGCACTCCCAAAGCCAAAATTCTGCCCGAGCGCAAAGCCAGTCCCGGCGCTCGAAATCCGGCCTCCAATCCCGGAACCTCGGCCGCCGCACAGGAGGCTACTACCAGCGAACTGATCGCCAGGGCCGCCGAGCCCATAGACGATATAGATTCCGATGACGTGGACCAAATGCTCGAGCGCATTGGCGATTCGCGCATAGTGTTAATTGGCGAGGCCTCCCACGGCACTTCGGAGTTTTACCGCTACCGAGCGCATATCACCAAAGCGCTGATCGAACAAAAAGGCTTCGACTTTGTCGCGATCGAAGCCGATTGGCCCGATGCCAGCCGCATCGATCACTATGTGCGCCATATGCAGACGCCGCCGGCCGAGTGGACCGCCTTTACCCGCTTTCCCACCTGGATGTGGCGCAATACGGATGTTGAAGCCTTTGTCCGGTGG
>CAZKCY010000245.1:3168-4656 GCA_964551155.1 uncultured Marinimicrobium sp.
GCAACGTGGATGTGGCGCATTGAAGAGGTTCGCGAGTTTGTCGTCTGGCTGCGGTATTTCATCGCCGAGATCGGCGACCCAGATAGACGCGTGGGCTTTTACGGATTGGATTTGTACAGCCTGTTTACCTCCATTGAGGCGGTGCTCGGTTATCTCGATGAAGTGGACGAAGAGACCGCGGCTCTGGCCCGGGAACGCTATGGCTGCCTAACGCCCTTTCAAGCCGACCCTGCCACCTATGGCCGAGCGGCGCTCACCGGCCGCCACCGCGAGTGCGAGCAGGATGTGGTCGATATGCTCACCGAACTGCTCAACAAACGCCTGGAATACACCGCCCAGGACGGCTCGCGCTTTATGGACGCGGTCCAGAACGCCCGCCTGATTGCCAACGCCGAGCGCTATTACCGCAGCATGTACAGCGGCTACAGCGACTCCTGGAACCTGCGCGATCAGCATATGTTCGACACTCTTGAGTCGCTATTGGCCTATGGCGGGGAGAATACCAAGGCGGTGGTCTGGGAGCACAACTCCCATGTCGGCGATGCCAGCGCCACCGACATGGTCGCCCGCGGTCAGCACAATGTCGGCCAGCTGTGCCGGGAGGCCTATGGCGATCAGGCCTACATAATCGGCTTTGGCACCCATACCGGCACCGTAGCGGCAGCCACAGATTGGGGCGAGCCCATGGAAGTCAAACAGGTGCAGCCCTCGCTCAAGGGCAGCTGGGAAAGGTTGTGTCACGAGGCTCAGGTGCCGGCGTTCAAGCTACCGCTAAGGCATCCGGTTTCCGAGGCTTTGAACAAGCGCATGCAGGACATTCAACTGGAGCGCGCCATAGGGGTTATTTACCGGCCGGAAACCGAACGCGCCAGCCACTACTTCAAAGCCCGGCTGGGCAAACAGTTCGATGAGTACATTTGGTTCGATAAGACCCAGGCGGTTACTCCGCTGACCAGCAAAACCCTGCGCGGAGTGCCGGAAACCTATCCCTTCGGACTCTGAACAAAATTAAGCTTGAGAAGCTTGCTCGACCCACTGCTCGGCTTCGGTCAAGTCATCGAAAGCAAAACTCTTGATTTCGGCCGCGATAAAATGGTCGGCAAGCTTCTCGCCTACCTGCCCCACCACCGAATCGGTTACCAAAGCCACGCGCTTTATTTGGCGCTGGTGATCGCGCACAAAGCGCAAATGTTGAACCAGCGCCGTGAAAGAATTCCAGCCGGGAAAATCGCGACTGTTAATGATCAAGCCGCGCAAAGTCTTATGGTTTTCCAAATACTGATCGACCAGATTGGCCGCGTAGTCTAAATCGGCTTCGCTCAGAGCGCCTTCGGGACGGAAAATGGCAACCGATTTAGTTTCATCCAGATCGACGTGTAGCACACTGGCCTCCTTTGGTTATCTTTTCGCACTTGGAACCTAAAGCGCCAGTTACCAGCGCCTCCCATGCAAAGTCTAGTTGCCAGGCCCGAGCCGCGCCAATCGCGT
>CAZKCY010000246.1:0-4629 GCA_964551155.1 uncultured Marinimicrobium sp.
CGCTATCTGGCGCTGCAGATTGCTCAAATCCACATCATCGTCGTCCACCAGCACCAGATGCCCGACTCCTGCGGCGGCCAGATACATGGCCACGGGCGAACCCAGGCCGCCGAGACCGAGAATCAGCACCCGGGCGGCGAGCAGTTTTTCCTGCCCTTCGATATCCAGATCCGGCAGCATGATTTGTCGGCTGTAACGCAGCAGCTGTTCGTCGTTCATGAGTCTTGCCCTTCTATTCGGCCCCGGCTGATCCGCTCCCTGCCGCCTAGATCGCGCAGAGTTTCGACTTGGCTGAAACCTGCCTGAGTAAGCAGTTGGCGGACTGTTGGCCCCTGCTCCCAGCCGTGCTCGAGCAGCAGCCAGCCACCCGGTTTCAGATAGGCGGATGCCTGCTCAATAATTCTGACCAGATCTGCCAGGCCTTCGGCCTCGGAAACCAGCGCCGATGGGGGTTCGAAGCGCAGATCGCCCTGACTCAAGTGGGGGTCTTCAGGCGCTATATAAGGGGGGTTGCTGACAATGGCGTCGAACCGATCTGAAGATGCCAGCGTCGAGAACCAATCACTCTGAGAAAAAGCGACATTGGCCAACTCGAGCTCGGCGCGGTTGCGCTCGGCCAGATCAACCGCCGCAGGCGACAGATCCAGGCCCAGAAGCTGCCACTGGGGTTTCTCGCTCGCCAGCGCCAGCGCTACGGCGCCGGTACCGGCGCCCAGGTCCAAAAGGGTGCGCGGCTGACCGGATAAATCCCCGGCAAAACACTCCAGTGTGGCTTCAACCAGGCTTTCCGTATCGGGGCGGGGAATCAGGGTGCTGGCATCCACCTGCAGGGACAGCGACCAGAATTCGCGCCGCCCGGTGATATGAGCCAGCGGCTCGCCCGCCAGGCGGCGCGCCAGCAAGCGTTCGAACTCCAGGCGCTGGGACTCGCTCAACAGATGCTCGGGCCAGGTGTAAAGCCAGGTTCGATTGCGCTCCAGGATTTGGCAGAGCAACAATTCCAGATCCAGACGTGCCGTGTCGCTGACCTGGGCCAGTTCCGAAGCGCGGCGCAAGCACTGGGCGACGCTTAATTGAGAACCGGCCCCGGACACCATATTATTCCGCCAGCGAGGCTAGCTGATCGGCCTGATACTCGTGCACCAGCGGCTGAATCACTTCATCCAGATTGCCCTGCATGACTTCGTCGAGCTTGTACAGGGTCAGGTTGATGCGGTGATCGGTGACCCGCCCTTGGGGAAAATTATAAGTGCGAATCCGCTCCGAGCGATCGCCGCTGCCCACCAGGTTGCGGCGTTCGTCCGACAAATGCTGGGCGGCGGCATCCTCGCTCATGCTTTTGAGCTTGGCCGCCAGCAGCGATAGTGCGCGGGCGCGGTTTTTGTGCTGGGAGCGTTCGTCCTGACACTCCACCACTATGCCGGTGGGCAGGTGGGTTAGGCGAATCGCCGAATCGGTTTTGTTGACGTGCTGACCACCGGCACCGGAAGCTCGAAAGGTATCCACGCGCAAATCACCTTTGTTGATCTCGATCGCCTCGACTTCATCGGCCTCGGGCATTACCGCCACGGTACAGGCCGAAGTGTGAATGCGGCCCTGGGATTCGGTCGCTGGCACTCGCTGCACCCGGTGGGCGCCGGATTCGAATTTCAGCTGGGCGTAAACGCCCTGGCCGGTAACTCGGCTGATGATTTCCTTGAAGCCACCGTGCTCGCCATCGCTCTGGCTCAATACTTCCACGCCCCAGCGCTGTTGCTCGGCGTATTTGCTGTACATGCGGAACAAATCGCCGGCAAATATCGCCGCTTCGTCGCCGCCGGTGCCGGCGCGAATTTCCAGAAAGACGTTTTTTTCGTCGTCGGGGTCTTTGGGCAGCAGCAAGCGCTGCAACTCTTCGCCCAAAGGCTCAAGCTGGGCCTCGCAGGCGTAGTATTCCTCGCGCGCCATCTCGCGCATTTCACTGTCGCCTTCATTGAGCATGGCTTCGGCGTCTTCCATACCCTCTTTCACTTTGCGGTATCGGTCGTACTGCTGAATCACCGGCTCCAGCTCGGCGTACTCCTTGGACAGCTCGCGAAAGCGGTTTTGATCGGCAATGGTGTCCGGATCAGACAACAGTGCGCTGACCTCCTGATAGCGTTCAGTCAGGCGGTCAAGTTTTTCCAGAATCGATGCTTTCATTCAGTCTCGCTTGTTTTGGTATCGTCGTTAGCAGCCGTCGCGCTAGTTGTTGCGGTATCGCTTAAGTCCTGCTCCGAGAGATCGAATAAATCCCGGGCAATTTGAATCACTTCGACCCGACCCTGGGCGCTGGCCCGGCGCAAACTGGCACTTGGGGTGTGCAGAAGTTTGTTGGTCAGATTACGCGTCAACTGCTCGAGCAACTGCTCGGGGTCGGCGCCCGCAGCCAAAGCGCGTCGGGCCTTGTCCAGCTCGGCCGCACCCAGAGCTTCAGCCCGGGTGCGATAAGCCTTAATGGTGGCCACGGCGTCCTGAGCTCGCAGGGCGTCCCGATACTGGGTGACGCCCTCGGCGATAATCTCGCGTGCCTTGTCGGCGGCGGCGGCCCGGGACTTCTTATTTTGATCGATAACCGCGTGCAGGTCATCCACGGTATAGAGATAAACGTCGTCCAGACTGCCCACTTCGGCTTCAATATCGCGCGGAACCGCTATATCGAGCATGAACATCGGCTTGTGCTTGCGCTTTTTAAGCGCCGATTCCACAGCCCCCTTGCCCAGCAGCGGCAGCTGACTGGCGGTGGAAGAAATCACAATATCGGCGCGATGCAAATGCTCGGGAATATCGGCCAGCAAAATCGCCTCGGCGGCGAACTCCCGCGCCAATTGCTGAGCCCGCTCCAAGGTGCGATTGGCGACGATCAGGCGCTTGATGCCCTGTTCGCGCAGGTGCCGAGCCACCAGCTGGATGGTTTCGCCGGCGCCGATCAACAGTGCGGTGCCTTCCTTCAAATCCGAAAAAATCTGCTGGGCCAGACTAACCGCGGCGTAAGCCACCGAAACCGGGTTTTCACCGATGGCGGTTTCCGAACGCACCCGCTTGGCGATGCCGAACACCTGCTGGAAGGTGTTGTGCAGCCGGCCGCCTATGGTTCCCGCCTGACTGGCTACGGCGTAAGCCGACTTCATTTGTCCTAGAATCTGGGGTTCGCCCAACACCAGAGAATCCAGCCCGCCGGCGACTTTCATCATGTGGTTGACGGCCTCTTCGTCGCGAAAGCAGTAATAACAGTCGCGCAAATCATGCTCACCCATGGCGGTATGCGACAGCAGCCACTGCAACAGCTGCTCGCCGCCCAATTCGCAGGCGGCGTAGATTTCGGTACGGTTGCAGGTAGAAAGAATTGCCACTTCAGCCAACCCGGCCTGGTCCCGAGCTTCGATCAGCGCCCGCTCGATCGAATCCGGGGCAAAGGCAACCCGCTCCCGAATCTCGAGGGGAGCGGTGGTGTGATTGATGCCAAAGGCCAATAGGGTCATAGAATAACGAGCAGCTAATCGATCAGAGGGCGCCATTGTCCGGCCCCAGGGGATCGCTGACAAGAGGCAGTTTTTACGTCAAGGCCTCGCAGGCACTGAGAAGACACTTCTTTACCTATCAAAGTTCGCCTTTGAGCACTCCAGCGGGCGCTGGGCTGGAGATAAGTCCACGCTGTGTTTATGATGCCGGTCTATCCAGTTATTTTTGCCAGGAAACCACAGGCTGCATGAAGAACTATTCCCTGTTTATTGTTTTTGCATTGGCCAGCGCTTCGCTGCTGGGCGGCTGCGCCCAGCAGCCGACCAAAGAGCCCGAACCGAAATCCCCTACTAAAGAGCAGCCGGCGCCGACCGCGTCCCCAGCGGTGGAAGAACCAGAACCCCCAACGCGGCCTTTCAGCAGCGAAACACTCTATGCCCTTTTGGCTGCCGAGCTGGCCGGCAGCCGAGAGCGCTTTGACATTGCCCTGGCAAACTACGTTCAGCAGGCGCATAAGACCCGTGATCCAAATGTGGCGGCCCGCGCCACTCATATTGCTCGCTTCCTCAACGCTGAAAAAGCCGCCCTGGACGCGGCCCTGTTGTGGGTCGATATAGCGCCCGACGATGCCGAGGCGCAACTCAATGCGGCCCTGGCGCTGATGCAAAATGGCCGACTTCAAGAAGCTTTCGAACTGTCGCGCAAACTCCAGCGTCGGGGTGAACAGACGCTGTTTCAGAACATCGCCGCCAGTGCGGCCCAAAGCACCGACACTCAACGGGAGCAGTTACTCGACTCCTACCTTCAATTACTCAAAGAACACCCAGAGAACGAAGAGCTGCTCATCGGAACCGGTTTGTTGTTGCAGCAACAAGACAAGCCCCGAGAAGCCTTGGACTATGCCCAAGAAGCCTTGGCGTTGAACCAAACCAGTACCGCCGCGGCGATTCTTGAAGCCACGCTCCTGCACCAACTGGGTCGCAGTCAAGAGGCTATAGAGCGCCTGGAGACAGCACTAAACTACCAACCCGAAAATCTGCGTCTACGTCTGCAGTATGCGCGCCTTCTGGCCCAGCAGGATCTGGCGCTTGCTCAGGAGCAGTTTGAGATACTGGTGCGTCAGGCGCCGCGGGATCCGGATCTGCGCTT
>CAZKCY010000247.1:0-4625 GCA_964551155.1 uncultured Marinimicrobium sp.
CCGCGACCTCCGGCGTGACAGGCCGGCATTCTAACCAGCTGAACTACCGGTCCGCAGAATGTCCTGATATTTCGAGAGATGGTGGGTGGTACAGGGGTCGAACCTGTGACCTACGCCTTGTAAGGGCGCCGCTCTACCAACTGAGCTAACCACCCCCGGATCAGGAGGTGCGTATTCTAACCATAAGCGCGCTCAGGTCAATCAGTTTTTGGCGGATTTTTGAATTTTTATTGCCCTGCCCAATCAAAAGCTCCCTATGCTCCTATATCTCGCCACTGGGGCGGGGGAGTTGATATACTCCCGCTCGAAGATTTCCCTAGGAGTGCCAAGACCTTGATAAAAACACTGCCCACACTCTGGCTTCTAGCCGCGTTACTCATGGCAGGCTTCGCCTCGGCGGCCGAAGACACATACCAGTTTGACAACCCAGTCGACCGGGCGCGCTTTCAAAGCTTCGTCGAGGAAATGCGCTGCCCGAAATGTCAGAATCAGAACCTGGCCGATTCCGATTCGCCCATCGCCGAAGACCTGCGGCGCGAAATTTACGAAATGATTCAAGACGACCGCTCGGACAAGGAAATTGTCGATGCCCTGGTCGAAAGCTATGGCCAATATATTCTCTATCGGCCGCCGCTGAATGCCTCCACCTGGGCACTGTGGTTTGCTCCCTTTGCTTTGCTGCTGGTTGGCATAGTCGCGCTGATCTGGATTGCCGTGCGGCGACGCCAGGGTGCTCAGGACGGCACTACCTCGGTGCCCGGTAAAGACTTGAGCGCCGCTGAGCGAGCGCGCCTGGAAGCTCTACTGAACTCTGAATCCTCCGACCAAAAGAACCGTTCCTAATGATGATTTCACTTTGGCTGGGCATGGCCGCAATGTTACTGGTCGCGGCGCTATTTTTTCTGTGGCCCCTTAAACGCAAGCCCTCAAAAACCCTCTCGGCCGAAGATCGGCAGGCTCAGAGCCAGGCCAATATTGCCTTGTTTCATGAGCATTTGGCGGAACTTGAACAGGCGCGCGCCAGCGGCCGTATCACTCCCGAGGCTTACGAGCAGCTCAAGTTGGAGCAGGAACGCAGCTTGCTCGAAGATGAACAGGAACTGCACGCCCAAGCGTCCGATGCTCCCGGCGTTGGCCCCGGTTGGCGCTTTATGGCGGTGGCTTGTGTGGTGGCCTTGGGGATCGGCGTGGGGTTGTACAGCTTTCTTGGCAGCAGCGAGGATGTTCGCTTGCAGCAGTTGCAGCTGGAAAACGCCCGTCTGGATTGGGAGGACATGCGTGCCCATCGGGAGCCGAATCCAGAGCGGACTTGGGCGTTTATGGCCGAATTGGAAGAGCGCCTGGAACGGCGGCCGAATAATCTGCAGTACTGGTTCATTCTGGCTCAGAACGCCCAGGCGCTGGGCGACTTCGAGCGCGCTATCGAGGCCTATGAGGAAATACTGGCGCGCGATCCAGAAAGCCCCAGGGTCATGGCCGAGCTGGCCCAGGCATTGTTTCTGCACAACGACAACCGCATGAGCCGGCGAATTTCCAGTTTGGCGCATTCCGCACTTCAGTTGGACCCGGAAGAGCCGACCGCGCTGGGGCTCGCCGGTATCAACGCCTTTGGTGAGCGCAACTTTCAAATGGCCATCGATTATTGGCAGCGCGCGGTCGAGGTGTTGGGGCCGCGCTCGGCCAGTAGCCATGCGTTACAGGGTGGTATTGATCGAGCCAAGCGCGAGCTTGCCGCCAGCCAGCCTGGCGCAGAGTCAGAGCTTCAAACCACCACCGGCGAAGATGGAGAAAAAGACCCGTCCGAGCTTTCTATCGAGGTGCTGGTCAAGCTTTCCGAGACAGCTCGGGTGGAGCCCGATCAATGGGTGTTCGTGTACGCCCGCGCCTGGCGCGGAGCGCCCATGCCTTTAGCGGTAACGCGCTTTAAAGCCGCTGAATTGCCAAAAACAATAACTTTAAGTGAAACAATGGCCATGTCAACATCTGCCACGCTAAGCCAGGCTGAGCAGGTAGAGTTGGTGGCTAGGGTTTCTCAATCGGGAACCGCCATTGCTAAACCGGGCGATTGGCAAGGCTTGAAAGGTCCTGTAGATCCGCGCGCTGCGGAGGGTGTTATCGAGCTGGTTATCGACCAGCAGATTGAACAATAGCGGGCTGCGATAATCGGCTTTTTTCGGGCAGGGAAAAGGTGTAAAGGCGGGCACTTACGTGTAGAATTTCCGCCTTTAAGCCCGCCTTGTCCGGCAAGCCTGTCGGACGCCTTGAGAGCGGCAAAACCATAATTAAATCAATATTTTGGCGCCAGATTGACCTGGGCTGCCAAAAGGATGAGTGACTCGCACCTATGCGCTTGAAGAGTATAAAGTTGGCCGGCTTTAAATCCTTTGTCGACCCCACGACTGTCAACTTCCCGAGCAATTTGTGCGCTGTGGTCGGCCCCAATGGCTGTGGCAAATCGAATATTATCGATGCCGTGCGCTGGGTAATGGGCGAATCATCGGCCAAGAACTTGCGCGGCGAATCGATGACCGATGTTATTTTTAACGGTTCGGGCGGGCGCAAGCCCGTCGGCCAGGCCTCGATCGAGCTGGTATTCGACAACAGCGACGGCTCCCTGAAAGGCGAATACGCCGCCTTTACCGAGATTTCCATCAAGCGCAAGGTCACCCGCGACGCCCAGAATAATTACTACCTGAACGGCACCAAGTGTCGGCGCCGGGACATTACCGATATTTTCCTGGGCACCGGCCTTGGGCCGCGCAGCTACGCGATTATTGAGCAGGGCATGATTTCGCGCCTGATCGAAGCCAAACCGGAAGAGCTTAGGGTCTATATCGAAGAGGCCGCGGGCATCTCCAAATACAAAGAGCGCCGCCGGGATACTGAAAACCGCATGCGCCGCACCCTCGAGAACCTGGAGCGGCTGTCGGATATCCGCGACGAGCTGGAGCGGCAGTTGTCGCGCCTGCACCGTCAGGCTCAGTCGGCGGAAAAATACACTGAATACAAGAAAGAAGAGCGCCAGCTCAAGGCCCAGCTTCAGGCCCTGAAGTATCGCCACCTGAACGATCAGTCCAAGACCAAACAAACCGCGATTCGAGATCTGGAGCTGCGCATGGAGTCCTTTGTGACCGATCAGGTCAACAAGGACACCCAAATCGAGAAATGCCGCAGCCAATACACCGAGCTGCAGGACAAATTCAACGACGTTCAAGGCCGGTACTACGCCATAGGCGCCGATATTGCCCGCATAGAACAGACCATTCAGCACGCCAAAGAGCGCAGCCGCCAGCTGCAGGCCGATCTGGATCAGACCCAGCGCGACCGCAAAGAAGCCGAGCAGAGCCTGCAGTTCGACCGGCAGAAAGCCGAAGGCTGGGAAGCGGAGCTGATGGAACTCGAACCCGAGCTGGAATTGGTCAGTGCCGCCGAAGAGGTTTCCGGCGAAGCTTTGCAGGAATCCGAAGAAGCCATGCAGCGCTGGCAGAGCGAGTGGGATGCTTTTAATCAGCGCGCCGCCGAACCGCGCCAGCGGGCCGAAGTGCAACAATCGCGCATTCAGCATCTGGAGCAGGTGCAGCAACGCTTGGTGCAGCGCATTGAAAAACTGAAAGAAGAAAAAGCCAACCTGCAAGAGGGCTCGGACGACGAAGAGATCGAACAACTCGACGAGCAACTGGCAGAACTGGAATTGCTAGTTGAAGAAAAGCGTAGCCGAGCCGAGGCGGTGGGCAATCAAATCGAGCGACAGCGGGGCGAAAGCAGCCAACTGGCCGACGAGCTGGATCGGGTGCGTAGTCAGCTGCAGAGCATGCGCGGCCGCCACGCCTCGCTGGAAGCCCTGCAACAAGCTGCTTTGGGCGAGAAGAACAAAGCCGTCACTGAATGGTTGGATCAGCGCGAGCTAAGCGACAAGCCGCGTTTGGCCGAAACCCTAAAGGTAGAAGACGGCTGGGATCAGGCTCTGGAGACTGTGCTCGGCAACAGTCTGCAGGCGGTCTGTGTCGAGGGCCTGGACGCGGTGGCGGCCACCATTGGCGATTTGAGCCAGGGAGAGCTGGTGCTGTTGGACACCAGCGTCAAGCTCGATTCGCCCAAAGGTGAGAAGGCGCCGCTGCTGTTGGACAAAGTCAGCTCCGAGGCCGATTTGAGCGGTTTGCTGGCCGGTATCTACTTGGCCGAAGACCTGCCTGCGGCCTTGGCTTTGCGCGCCCAGCTCGAGGCCAGTGAATCGGTGGTCACCCGCGACGGTCTCTGGCTGGGTGCCCAGTGGTTGCGGGTGGCGCGCGAAACCGACGCCAGCGCCGGGGTTATCGCCCGGCGCCAGGAGCTGGAAGAGCTGAGCGAGAAAATCGCCAGTGCCGAAGAACAGATTGCCGATTTGGACCAGAAGCGCTCCCAAGGCCGGGATTCGCTCAAAGAGCTGGAGCAGGAGCGGGAGAATCTGCGCCGGGAATCCGACCAGCAGAACCGCCAGGCCGGCGATTTGCGCGCCCAGATCAGCGCCCGAAAGGCCAAGATCGAACAGCTCAGCATGCGCCGAGAGCGCGCCGATGCCGAAATTCGCGAAGCCCGCCAGCAACACGAGCAGGAAGCCGAACAGCTGGCCGAAGCTCGAATGATTT
>CAZKCY010000248.1:0-4614 GCA_964551155.1 uncultured Marinimicrobium sp.
AAAGCGGTTCCAACCAGCCTGAAGATGCTGGCCTGAACGGCCACACTGGCGAGTTCACCGCTGTTGGCTGGTCCGAACAAGAGAAACGGGAGAATCCCAACCGGCGCGGCTTCGTGCGCGCCACGCCCAATGGTCACGCCCTGCAATACGCCGATGGTACGCCTTACTTTATGGTGGGCGACACCTGGCTGGCCGGCACCACCTGGCGTTTGCCGTTTCGCAATGCCGCCACCTCCGACGACTATGTGCCGGGCCCCGGTATCGGTTTTGAAGACGCGGTTAACTATCGCAAGAACCAGGGCTTCAACTCGGTCAGCATGATCGCCGCCTTCCCCAACTGGGAAGCGGACCAGAACCCCAGCACCTATGCCGACGAAAACGGTGTGTATGTACGCAATGCTTGGGAAAAATTTGGCTACGATGTGGGCGAAGGCCAGGGCACCGATGCCTCGGGCGGTCTGAGCTACTGGGGCACCTTCACCGCCAAGAACATGCGCGACGAATACGGCCATTTGCCCTTTGCCATGTCTGAAGAGCACGAGGGCGTATCCGATTTCACCCGCCTCAAGCCGGAATATTTCCAGAGCCTGGACCGGAAAATGGCGCATTTGTCGGAAGTGGGTTTTGTGCCTTTGCTGGAAACCATTCGCCGCGACGTGGGCCCCTCCTGGCACGCCTACTACGATTTCAATGAAACCTTTTCGCGCTATGTCCAGTATTTGATTTCCCGCTATGGCGCCCAAAATTTTGTCTTCAGCGGTATTCATCTGGACTGGGTGCCCGAAGACTTCAGCTTGACCGCCGACCAGTTCAACGAGGCGCTGACCTATCACCTGGAAAAATACGGGCGGCCGCCTTTCGGTCAGATCCATACGGTATTGATCGATAGAGCCACCCACACCACTTTGGGTCACGGCGAGGAAGTGCCCTGGCTGGACATGCACAGCGTGGGCAACAAACCCCGGGACCATAGAGTGAGCGAGAATCTGGTAGCCCAGTTCAATCTGGAACCGCCACTGCCAACCATCAATTTTGAGCCTTACTACACTGGCTGGTTGCATGAAATCAACAAGCCGGCCGGCGAAGAGCCGCCCGCCAATTCGGACCGGGACAACTACTTTGCCCGCGCTCAGATGTACGGCTCGGTACTTTCCGGCGGCCTGTCCGGTCACGTGCACGGCACCGCGGCTTACGACATCACCACCACCGGCGAACCGGAAGGCGCCCGGCCGCATATTTGGGAGGCGCTGAAATACGACTCCGCCAACTATATGCAGCACCTGGAGGCCTTCATGCTCTCGGAAGGCGACCGCTACCAGCAGTTGGCCCCGGCTATGGATCAGATCAACCCGCGCAAAGCGCCCGGCAGCCCGGAAGACGGCTTGGATGGCTGGTCCTACATGATGCGCACGGCCGAAAAAGATTTGGCGCTGTTGTATTTCGAAAATCTTTCGGTAAGCCCGAGCCTCGAGGGTTTTCTGCCCGGGGAGAACTATCGTTTGCAGTGGTTCGACCCGCTTAGCGGCGCCTGGCACCAATCTGTGGCTGTCACCGCTGACAGCCAGGGTCGCATCGCCCTGCCCGGATTCCCGGAAAGCGGACGTATAGCCGAGCGCGATTGGGCGGCGAAAATCAAGCGCTGATCGGCCGGCCGTTGCGAAGCTAAATCGACGGCCGCCACATCCCAAGTGGCGGCTGTCAGAGCCGAGCTTTCGCTAGCGGCTTGGGCACTCCAAGCCCCAAGAATTAGACGCCGAAGAACGCATGAAAGCGACTCAGCAGCTGTTGGGCCTGCGTCAATTTCATGGTTTGAAAGCGCACCTTGGTATTGGGCTGGCGCTGGGCCAGAGCGAAGGCGTCGAGGGCGAAGATGGTGCCCAGCTTGGGATAGCCACCTATGGTCTGGCGGTCTTTTAACAGAATAATCGGCTGGCCATCGGGCGGCACCTGAACGGCGCCAAAGCTGGTGCCTTCAGAGACGATGCCCGGCGTTTTGGGGGTCAGGGGTGGGCCAGAGAGGCGCACTCCCATGCGATCGCTCTGGTGGGTGATCAAATAATCCCTGGTGTAGAAAACCTCCCGTTCGACGGGGTCGAATAGTTGAGCCTGCTGTCCTTCAATCACTCTAAGCACCGGCGCTTGGCGGTAGTCGGGTATATAGGCGGGCGGGACTCTTATCCTGAGATTGTCGGCTAACGAAAGTCCTTTGGGTAATTCGGGGCAGGGCAGAAAATCGCCTTTTTTCAAGGGGCTGCCTGTACCGTCCAGGCCTCCCAGACGTTCACGCATGACCGTGGTTACCGAGCCAAAAGTGGGCGTTATGTGAAAGCCGCCCTGAACCGCCAAATAACTTCTGACCCCGGCATTGGGGTAGCCAAAACTCAGTTTGTCCCCGACGTTTAGGGTGATTGTCTGCCAGGGGACGAGTCGCTCGCCATTGAGTGTCGCTTCCGAATCCGCGCCGGTGATGGCGATGCGGGTTGCCAGTTCGGCTTCCAGCTGCAGACCACCCAAACAGATTTCCAAGGCCGGGCTATTGGGCGGATTGCCCAGCAGTCGATTGGCCCACAAGAAGGCGTGCTCGTCGGCGGCGCCACCGGGAGCCAGCCCCAGGTGCTGATAGCCGAATCGGCCGAGGTCCTGAATCAGTGTCAGAATACCCGAACTTATCACCTTGAAGCCTTTGTTCATTCGGGCCATTAAAGCATGCCCCCGGCGCCCAGAAATTCCTCCCGGCTTATGGGTACAAAGCGCACTCGATCACCGGCGGTCACCGGGCATAGGCTTTTAAGGCCGGGGTCAAACATTTTCATGGCGGTTCGGCCGAGAATATTCCATCCCCCTGGGGTGGCGATGGGGTAAACCGCGGTTTGCCGCTCGGCCAGAGCCACTGAGCCGGAGGCCACCGACTTTCGCGGCGTCGCCAACCGGGGTGTTATCAGCGCGTCATCGACATTGCCCAGATAGGCAAAACCCGGGGCAAAGCCGATCGCGAATACTCTATATACCCGCTCTGAGTGACGCTGAATGACCTCATCGACGCTGAGTCGGCAATGCTGGGCTAAGCGCTCCAAATCCGGGCCAACGGAAGGATCGTACCAAACCGGTATCTCCACCAAGCGGCCGGTCGTGTCATCGGCTTGCGGAAGTTCGGTTAACAGCCGGGCGATTTTCTGGCGCAGCCGGTTAAAATCGTTTTGGCGCAAATCGTAAAAGACAGTCAGACTCGTGTAAGAAGGCACTAGATCGCGCACCTGATTGCCGAGCGCTGCCCCGAGACGGTCGGTAACCGCGCGAATTTGCGCGGCTAAATCTGGATCGGGCTGGTCGCCAAAGCGGATTATCAGGGCCTCCGGACCGGCGTTTTCTATCGGCCAAGGGCTCATGCTCGGTGGTCGCCGTAGAGCCGCTCCAGTTCGGCGCGAATCTGTTTTAGGGCCTGAACCGATTCTGGGTTATCGCCGTGGACACACAAGCTGTCCGGGGCGAGCGAAATGGGGGTGCCGTCGAGACTCTCGACCACTCCCTCTCGGGCCAACCTTAAAGCCTGAACCAGAATTTGCTCGGGGTCATGGTAGACGGCGCCCGCTTGGTTGCGCGGCACAAGAAAGCCCTGGGCGTCGTAGGCGCGGTCGGCGAAGGCTTCAAACAACAGCGGTAAATCAAACTCCTTCGCCAGGGCTTGGGCGTCGCTATTATCGACGCGAGCAAGCAGCATCAGCGGTAGCTTTGAATCAAAACCTGCCACCGCCTGCAGCACCGCGCGCAGAACATTGGCGTCGCGCGTCATGTCGTTGTAGAGCGCGCCATGGGGTTTAACGTAGCTGATCGCCAAGCCATGAGCTCGGCAAATACCCTCCAGTGCGCCCAGTTGGTACTGCACCAGAGAGACAATTTCCAAGGGCGTGCATTGCATACTGCGCCGGCCGAAGCCCACTAGGTCCGGGTAACTGGGGTGCGCGCCTATGCGGGTGTCGGTCTGTTTGGCCAGCAGCACGGTGCGGGTCATGGTGACCGGGTCGGCGGCGTGAAAGCCGCAAGCGACGTTGGCCATATCCACCAGGGGCATGACCTCTTCGTCCATCCCCATGCGCCAGGGCCCGAAGCTTTCGCCCATGTCGCAGTTGAGCAACAGGCGCCGGTGGCCGCTAGGGTTTGGACTCATAAGCTACCTCTGCTGGTGGCGAGCTGGCTTGTGCTTGGTTGCTCGGTTAAAAAGTGAAGCTTTCGGTTTAATCCGGCCTCATTCAATGGTATCAATAGCGCCGGAAGGCTAATCTCGGGGGATCGACGAACAGAATACTTGTCGATCGAGAGTCATTGTATCGCAACAAACCAGTTCTGAATGACAAAACGCACAGCTAACAGACTGCTTGGTCAGGAGTGCCGGGCCCGCTTCGGTATCATCGGCTTGGTTCTATTGTTGAGCGCCACTGCGGCGCAGGCCGGCCCAGTGCTGCGCTGCCAGGATGAAAAGGGCCGCTGGATCTTTACCGATGACGAACGACGCTGCCCCAAATTGGCGGGGCAAGCAGAACGCGCGCCCGAAGTTTATGACGTTAAATTACACAATATGCATTCACGCAATACGAAATACGCAATAAGAAACACGGA
>CAZKCY010000249.1:0-1520 GCA_964551155.1 uncultured Marinimicrobium sp.
CAACAAGTTCATGACTCAGGGAGTCCCTCAGTTCCGGACCTATTTTAAAAATGTTAGTCGGGCGGAAGTGCTGTCAGAACATCGGGTAAAATTCCAACTCGAGCAACCCAGCCGGGACGATGTAAGCGCACTGACCAATTTGACTGTGCTACCTAAACATTTCTGGGCCGAGCGCGATCTATCCGAACCTTTGGACCAGCCGCCGGTCGGCAGCGGCCCTTATCGGGTGAAAGACTACAAGATGGGCCAGCAAATTACTTACGAACGTCTGGATGACTATTGGGCCCGGGATTTGCCTACCAGGAAAGGAACCCTCAACTTTGCGACGGTGCGCTACGACTACTACCGCGATAACACTGTCGCTCTGGAAGCTTTCAAAGCTGGTGAGTACGACGTCCGCCAAGAAGTCGAAGCCAAGCTGTGGGCTGAAAGCTATGATTTTCCCGCAACGAAACGCGGCGAGGTAGTCAAAGAGGAGCTGGAACACGAAATTCCCCAGCCTCTTAAAGGGTTTGTTTTCAACACCCAGCATCCGCTGTTCAAGGACCGAAGGGTTCGTCATGCGCTCAACTATGCTCTGGACTTTCAGTGGTTGAATCAGAATCTTTTTTACAACCAGTATCAACGCTCCGAGAGCTATTTCCAGAACACCCCTTATATGGCCAGCGGCAAGCCGTCAAAACAAGAACTAGAGATTCTCGAACCTTTGGCAAGCAAGCTTCCCGAAGAAGTTTTCGGGAAAGTTTGGACGCCCAATGTTACCGATGGCAGCGGCAATATCCGCCCCGCCTTACGCAAGGCTATGGAACTGCTCAAAGACGCTGGCTGGGAACTGAAAGATCGCAAGCTGGTACACAGTGAAACCGGCCAGCCCTTTTCCTTCGAATTAATGTTCTATCAGTCATCCACAGAGCGTGTAGCCTTGCCTTATAAGCGCAATCTCGAACGCCTGGGAATCGACTTACAGCTGCGGCAGCTGGAGCCGTCTCAGTTTATCAACCGTATTCACGAGCACGATTTTGCCATGGCTGACTGGCGCTTTACGGCCAATGCCTACCCGGATAGTTCGATGAAAATCGCCTGGCATTCGGATTACATTGACTCTACCTATAATTCAGCCAATGTGCAGGACCCGGTAATTGATGCACTAATTGAAGGCATTGCCGCCAATCAGCAAGATCAAGACGCCCTTATGGCCTATGGCCATGCATTTGATCGAGTCGCACGCTGGAACTTTCATCTGGTACCTCACTGGCATCTCAATAAATTCCGGGTAGCTTACTGGAATAAATTTTCTCGCCCCGAAATTCGTCCGAAATATTCTCTGGGGCTGGATACTTGGTGGTACGACGAAAACAAAGCCAAGCTCGTGAAACAATAAAACTGTGATCGGCTCGAGGGGTTAGCTTTGAGCGCTTATATAGTTCGTCGCCTGCTGTTGGTGATTCCTACTCTGCTGGCCATAATTACGCTCAATTTTTTTATCGTTCAGGCCGCGCCCGGCGGCCCTGTGGAACAGG
>CAZKCY010000249.1:1530-2346 GCA_964551155.1 uncultured Marinimicrobium sp.
ATGGCGACCGCAGCGGCCCGGGGCTTGCCTCGGCCGCGTGAGACTGCGGCGAGCCCCTCCTGCGCGGCGACCGGGTGGCCGTGGTCGAGGACGGCGAAGTGCGTCGGGTACTGCACGGGCCGGTATCGCTTCAGGGCGCTGGGGGGACTGCCTTAGAGCGGGTAACTGGGGCCGGTGGCGATTTACTTGAGCAGGGCAATAAGGAAGCAACGCGCGGCGCTCGCGGACTCGATCCGGTAGTCATCGCCGAAATTGAAAAGCAGTTCGGCTTCGACAAGCCGATCTGGGAGCGTTATCTGTCCATGATCGGCGACTACTTGAAATTCGATTTTGGCGACAGCCTGTTTCGCGCTCGATCAGTTATCGAACTGATAGTGGAGCGTTTGCCGGTGTCTCTATCCCTCGGGCTCTGGAGCACCCTGCTAATTTATGTGATTTCGATTCCGCTCGGGATTCGCAAAGCGGTACGCCACCATTCCAAGTTCGATATCTGGACCAGCTGGGTCGTGGTGATCGGCAACGCCATTCCCGGATTTTTGTTCGCGGTGCTGCTGATCATCCTATTTGCCGGAGGCAGTTACTTCAACTGGTTTCCCTTGCGCGGACTGGTGTCCCAGAATTTTGACGAGCTGCTTTGGTATCAGAAAATTCTCGACTACTTCTGGCACATGGCGTTGCCGGTTCTGGCAATGACCATCGGCGGCTTTGCCAGCCTGACCATGCTTACCAAAAACTCCTTTCTGGACGAGATCAACAAGCAGTACGTCACCACCGCGCGCGCTAAAGGCGCGACCGAAAACCGAATTTTGTACAAGC
>CAZKCY010000249.1:2356-4604 GCA_964551155.1 uncultured Marinimicrobium sp.
GCCAAGGGCCTGTCCGAGAAGGCGGTACTCTACAAGCACGTATTCCGCAACGCCATGCTCATTGTGATTGCCGGTTTTCCAGCGACTTTTATCAGCATGTTCTTTGCCGGCGCCTTATTGATCGAAGTGATTTTCTCGCTCGAAGGCCTGGGCCTGCTGGGTTTTGAAGCAACCCTGCAGCGCGATTACCCGGTGATGTTCGGCACTTTGTATATCTTCGGTCTTATGGGGCTGCTGATAGGCATCGTCAGCGATCTGGCCTATACCTGGGTCGATCCGCGTATCGATTTTGAAACCCGCTAGATTGGGTTAGCACAGGAGCTGTTCCGGTAAATGACTTTAAGCCCACTCAATAAAGAGCGCTGGCGCCGCTTCCGGGAAAATCGGCGCGGCTACTGGAGCCTGTGGCTGTTTCTGGGGTTGTTTGGCATCAGCCTGTTTGCCGATATCATCGCCAATGAAAATCCGCTGATAGTGCGCTACCAGGGCGAACTTTACTTTCCAATCTGGAATGACTACTCGGAACTGGAGTTCGGCGGCGACTTCGATGTCGATGCCGACTATCGAGACCCCTACCTGGCCGATCAGATCAGAGAAGAGGGCTGGATGCTCTGGCCACTGGTACGGTTCAATTACCGAACCATCAATTACAACTTGCCTTCGCCTGCGCCCAGCCCGCCGACCGGCGACAATTGGCTGGGTACCGACGATCAGGGTCGGGACGTGTTTGCGCGGCTGCTTTACGGGCTGCGCCTGTCCATAATTTTTGGGCTTATGCTGACGGTGCTCTCCTCGGTTATCGGCATAGCGGCGGGCGCGGTTCAGGGCTTTTACGGCGGCAAAATCGATCTGTTCGGCCAGCGGTTGCTGGAAGTCTGGTCGAGTATGCCAACGCTGTTTATTTTGATTATTCTGTCCAGCTTTGTGGCGCCCAGCTTCTGGATTTTGCTTGGGATAATGCTGCTGTTCGGCTGGATGTCGCTGGTGGGCGTGGTAAGGGCGGAATTTCTGCGGGCGCGCAATTTCGACTATGTCCTGGCCGCCCGGGCGCTCGGCGTTTTGGACTCTGCTTTGATGTTCAGGCATTTGCTGCCCAACGCCATGGTCGCCACCATCACCTTTTTGCCCTTTATTCTGGTGGCTTCGATCACCAGCCTGACGGCGCTGGATTTTCTCGGCTTTGGTCTGCCGCCCGGTTCGCCTTCGCTTGGCGAGATGGTCAATCAAGGCAAGAATAACCTGCATGCACCCTGGATCGGTTTCTCGGTCTTTGTGGTGCTTTCGGTTTTATTAACTCTGCTGGTGTTTGTGGGCGAAGCGGTGCGCGATGCCTTCGACCCCAGTCGGACCCGCTAAGCGCAATTTGGTAACAATCTAGGAACACTATGGCCCAGGCCCCATTGCTAGAAATCCGTAACCTCTCGGTCGCCTTCCGCTCGGAAGGCACCAGCCGGCAGGCGGTGGAAAGCCTCTACCTGAGCATTGCCAAAGGCGAGACTCTGGCGCTGGTGGGCGAAAGCGGCTCAGGCAAGTCGGTTACAGCCCAATCAATTCTGCAACTTCTGCCAGTGCACAGCGCCTCTTACCCCAGCGGAGCAATCCAATTCCAGGGACGAGACCTACTGCGGTTACCCGAAAGGGAACTGCGCGCCATTCGGGGCCACAGAATCAGCATGATCTTTCAGGAACCTATGACCAGCCTGAGTCCGCTGCACTCCATTGAAAAGCAGTTGGCCGAAGCCCTCTGGCTGCACAATGCCACACCCAGAAAACAAGCCCGCTCCAAGGTGCTGCACTGGCTAAAGCGGGTGGGGTTGCGCGATGCCGAAAAGCGTTTGAATTCGCTGCCCCACGAGCTCAGCGGCGGCGAACGGCAAAGGGTGATGATTGCCATGGCGCTGATCAACGAACCGGACCTTCTGATTGCCGACGAACCCACCACGGCTCTCGACGTCACTATTCAGGCCCAGGTGTTGGAGCTGATTCGCAATTTGCAGCGCGAGTTGAACATGGCGGTGCTGTTCATCACCCACGATCTGGCCATAGTCCGTCAGCTGGCGGACCGGGTGGCGATTATGAAGCAGGGCCGAATTGTCGAAACCGGCATCACCAAGGAAGTGTTCGCCCACCCCGAAAATGATTACACCCGCGCGCTTCTCGACGCCGAACCCGGCGGCGAGCCACCGCCCGTTGCCGAGAATGCACCCCTGGTGCTGAGCGCCAAGAACATGCGAGTCTGGTTCCCGAT
>CAZKCY010000250.1:0-2143 GCA_964551155.1 uncultured Marinimicrobium sp.
CTGCCAATCATGCTGGTCGATGGCAATACCTTTAAAGTGGCCCAACAGCTGAACAACATGAACACCGAGGTGCCGCCCGACGACATTGAACGAATCAACAACGTCATGGACGCCGCTGCCGCCGATATAGACGCCAAATGGCTGACCGAGCGCAGCCAAGTGAAATTGGAGAAGCGCCTGTCTCCGCCGGCCTTTCGCTATTTGTTGGTCGAGCGGGCTCGAGCCGGCAAAAAACGCATCGTTCTCCCCGAAGGCGACGAGCCTCGCACCGTTCAAGCGGCCGCCCTCTGCCACCAGAAGCAAATCGCTCACTGCGTATTGCTCGGCAACCCAGACGAAGTGCGCAGCGTGGCCGCCAGTCAAAATGTGGTGCTGCCAGATGATATTGAAATTATCGACCCGGAATCGATACGCGCTCGCTACATCGACCCCATGGTAGCCCTGCGCAAGCACAAAGGTCTGACCGAGCCCATGGCCGAAGCCATGCTCGAAGATACGGTGGTGCTGGCTACCATGATGCTGGCCGAGGGCGATGTCGATGGCTTGGTCTCCGGCGCTGTGCACACCACCGCCAACACCATTCGTCCGGCCCTGCAGCTGATCAAAACCAAACCCGAGGCCGCGCTGGTCTCATCGATTTTCTTCATGCTGCTTCCAGATCAGCCGGTGATTTACGGCGACTGCGCGGTGAACCCTGACCCCAATGCCGAAGAGTTGGCCGATATTGCCATTCAATCCGGCGACTCAGCGATTGCTTTCGGCATAGAACCACGCATTGCCATGATCAGCTACTCTACCGGCAAGTCCGGCTCCGGCAGCGATGTGGAGAAAGTGCGTGAAGCCACCCGTCTGGCTCAGGAAAAACGCCCGGACCTGCTGATCGACGGCCCCCTCCAATACGACGCCGCCAGCGTACCTTCGGTGGCCGAGAGCAAGGCTCCGGACAGCCCGGTGGCAGGCAAGGCCAATGTGTTTATATTCCCCGATCTCAACACCGGCAACACCACTTACAAAGCGGTGCAGCGCAGCGCCAATCTGGTAAGTATTGGTCCCATGCTGCAAGGTCTGCGCAAACCGGTTAACGATTTGTCCCGGGGTGCTTCAGTGGACGATATTCTCTACACCATAGCCCTGACCGCAATTCAGGCGATGTCTTAACCATCCGCGAAAGTAAACTCTCACCTGCCTCCTTAGGCAGCGGTTGGTTTCTTGACTTGGCCAGAGGGCAAACCTATACCTAAATGAGTGTCGGATTTTATTTCGAATATCCGACGATTCGATGAGGTGATAGGTGCCCGATTCAACAGAAATACGAGTGTGGCCGGGGAAACCCTATCCGCTGGGAGCCACCTGGGACGGTAAGGGCGTCAATTTCGCCCTTTTCTCAGAAAACGCCGAAAAGGTGGAGTTGTGTTTGTTCAACGACAAAGGCACTCGGGAACTGCATCGGGTGCGATTACCGGAATACACCAACCAAATCTGGCACTGCTATTTGCCCGATATACGTGCCAATCAACTCTATGGCTATCGTGTTTACGGCCCCTACGCCCCCGAACGCGGTCATCGCTTCAATCATCACAAACTTTTGATAGACCCCTACGCCAAAGCTTTGCAGGGGTCGTTCAAGTGGACCGATGCCCACTTTGGCTACAAAGTGGGCGACCCGAAAAAAGACCTATCTTTTGATAAGCGCAACAACGCCAGTGCCATGCCTAAATGCCGGGTTGTGGATACCGCCTTTACCTGGGGGCAAGATCGCCCCCCGCGAAAACACTGGCACGAAACTATCATTTACGAGATGCATGCACGCGGCTTTAGCATCAACAATGAATCCATTCCAGCTCAATATCGCGGCACTTTCGCAGGGCTATCGGACCCCAAGGTAATCAGCTATCTGCGCGATACTGGTATAACGGCCGTGGAGCTACTGCCGATCCACGCCTTCATTGACGAACGACGACTGATAGAAAGCCAACTTCAGAACTATTGGGGCTATAACACCCTGGCGTTTTTTGCCCCCCACTGCGCCTATCTGGAGACGGGCGATTTGGGTGAATTCAAAACCTTTGTGCATCTGCTGCATGACGCCGACATAGAGGTGCTGCTCGATGTGGTTTACAACCACACCGCCGAGGGCACTCAC
>CAZKCY010000250.1:2153-4589 GCA_964551155.1 uncultured Marinimicrobium sp.
GGGCCCGACTCTGAGCCTGAGAGGTATCGACAACGCCACTTATTACAAACTGCTCCCCGAGGACCCTCGCTATTACATGGACTTTACCGGTTGTGGCAACGCCCTGAATTTGCGCCGCACGTCGGTACTGCAAATGGTGATGGACTCGCTGCGCTATTGGGTCAAGGAGATGCATGTCGACGGCTTTCGGTTCGATCTGGCGACTACTCTTGCCCGAGGCGTCAGCGACTTCAATAACCATGGAGCCTTCTTGGAAGCAGCCGCGCAGGACCCGGTTCTGTCTCAGGTAAAGCTGATTGCCGAGCCCTGGGATGTGGGCGACAACGGCTATCAGCTCGGCGCCTTCCCGCCGGGCTGGGCCGAATGGAACGATCAGTACCGCGACGTGGTGCGCCGGTTTTGGAAGGGCGATAAAGGCATGGTGAGCAATCTGGCTTCCAGAATTACCGCTTCCAGCGATATTTTCAACAATCGCGGGCGCCGGGCCTGGAGCAGCATCAATTTTATTACCGCTCATGACGGCTTCACCCTCCAAGATCTAGTCAGTTACGAGCACAAGCACAACGAAGCCAACCAGGAGGGCAACCGGGACGGCACCGACGCCAACTACAGCGCCAATTATGGCCAGGAGGGCGAGACCGACGACCCAGAAATACAAGCTCTCCGCTTGCGGCAAAAGAAAAACTTTCTCGCCACCCTATTGCTCTCCGAAGGCACTCCCATGATCACCGCAGGTGATGAATTCGGGCGTACCCAGGGAGGCAACAACAACGCTTACTGTCAGGACAATGAAATTAGCTGGGTCAATTGGAACCATCTCGAAGACGAAGATATTAATCTTAAAGAATTTACCCGGCGGCTAATTAAGCTGCGCAGCGATCACATTGTCTTCCATCGCTACCGATTTTTTCGCGGAGAACCCTTACCGGGCACATCGATAAAAGACATCACCTGGTTGAGGCCCGATGGCCAGGAGATGACCCCCGAAGACTGGGGGAACTCCCATTCCCGCTCATTGAGCTATCTGCTCAGTGGCGAAGCGGGCGAATACCATCTGACCGCTCGGGGAGAACCCGAATCGGACGACACCTTCCTGGTTATCCTCAACGCAGACCTCGAGGATATCCGGTACCGATTGACTGCGCTGGAAGACGGATTGAAATGGCGAACTCTTTTCGACACCTACCGGCACGATAGTTTCGAAGACTCCGCCTTCCATGAGGATGGAAGCGAAATCACGGTCAAAAACCGATCCTTTGTGCTGATGGTTCGCGCTGATGAAAAGCAGCGTAGATCGCAGCACCAGGAGAATCCGGCGGCATGAGACGATTTCATGCAATGCCTTTCGGATGTGAATTGGTAGGCAACAATGAGGCTCGGTTTCGGCTCTGGGCGCCCGCCGCCAAAGAGCTGATTCTGGAGCACCGCCAAAGCCCCGAGCGGAATTGGTCGAGTGAAAAGATGGAGCAAACTTCAGACGGTTGGTTCGAAAAGCGGGTAAGCCAGTGCGCTGTAGGCAGCCATTACCGCTTCCGTCTGACCGACGGCCTTTGTGTGCCCGACCCCGCCAGTCGCTATCAGCCCGAAGGGGTACACGAATACAGCCAAGTCATAGATCCGACCAGTTTCGATTGGCAAGATGAAAACTGGAAAGGCCGCCCCTGGGAAGAAACTTTAATCTATGAACTTCACTTGGGCTGCTTCAGTCCCGAAGGCAACTATCGAGGCCTGCAACTGCGGCTGGATCATTTGGTCGAGCTGGGAATAACCGCAATTGAATTAATGCCCCTTTCGGAAGCCCCAGGGCAGCGCAACTGGGGCTACGACGGAGTCTACCCTTTCGCGCCCAATCACAACTACGGTCACCCCGATGAGCTAAAAGCACTTATAGATCAGGCCCATAGTCGAGGCCTGATGGTATTTCTCGATGTGGTTTACAACCACTTCGGTCCTGAAGGTAATTACCTCTATAGCTACGCGCCCGAATTTTTTACCGACCGTTATAAAACTCCTTGGGGCAAGGCGATCAATTTTGACGGCCAGGGTAGCCGCACAGTGCGCCGCTTTTTTATTGAGAACGCCCTTTATTGGCTCAAGGAATACCACCTAGATGGATTGCGCCTGGATGCCGTACACGCCATCTACGATCAATCCCATCCGGACTTTTTGGAAGAGCTGGCAGAAACTGTTCGGCACCAAATAGGTTCCGACCGCCGGGTGCATTTGGTATTAGAAAACGACGGCAACGACAGTCGTTACCTGGGTTCCAAAACCCGCTTAATCCCGCGTTACGATGCCCAGTGGAACGATGACAGCCACCATGCCGCCCATGTCCTGCTGACTGGCGAAACCACCGGCTATTATGTGGATTACGCTTACGATGACCTCAACCGCATGAGCACGGGGCGGAGATGGCGGGCGATCAAGCGCCGAGAC
>CAZKCY010000251.1:0-3227 GCA_964551155.1 uncultured Marinimicrobium sp.
GTGTATCTCGAAAAGGCGATCGTCCGCCCGCGGCACGTCGAGATCCAAGTGCTGGCCGATGCGCACGGCAACGTCGTTCACCTTTTCGAACGAGATTGCTCGATCCAAAGACGTCACCAAAAAGTGGTGGAAGAAACCCCGGCGCCACTGTTGCCCGCCGCCACGCGCGACAAACTCTTGCAGGTATCCCAGCAATTGGGCGAAGCGGTCAGCTATCGCTCGGCCGGCACCATCGAATACATATACGACGCTGCACGCGATGAGTTTTATTTTCTGGAAGTGAACACTCGCCTGCAGGTAGAACACCCCATTACCGAGGCCTGCACCGGCGTCGATCTGGTCGACTGGATGATTCGCACCGCCGCGGGCGAACCGCCCGAACTCGACATTAACATCGAGCCCAAAGGCGCTGCTATTGAAGTGCGCCTTTATGCCGAAGACGCCGTGCGCGACTTTCAGCCCTCTCCCGGTGTGTTGACCGACGTGCAATTTCCAGAGTCGGCGCGTATCGACACCTGGGTCGCCACCGGCACCGAAGTCTCGGCCTACTACGATCCGATGATCGCCAAGATTATTGTGCACGGAAAGGACCGAGCCGATGCCATCGCCAAGATGGCCGAGGCGCTGGATAACACCCGCGCTCTAGGCATTGCCACCAACCTGGATTATCTACGTCAAATCATTCGCTCGGATTTCTTCGGCCAGGGCGATGTCGCCACCAATAAGCTGGCCAGCTTCGAATACCACCCTCCGGTGGTGGAAGTGCTGCAGCCGGGGACCTACACCAGCGTGCAGGATTATCCGGGTCGGGTCGGTTACTGGGGCGTGGGCGTGCCGCCTTCTGGGCCCATGGACGACTATGCCTTCCGGCTGGCCAATCGCATCGTCGGCAACCACGAAAGCGCCGCCGGTTTGGAGATCACCTTGATCGGGCCTAAGTTGCGCTTTCATACCGATACTCTAATCGCGCTGACCGGCGGCGAATCGACCGCCAAACTCGATGGTCAAACGGTGCCTTTCTGGCAGCCGGTTCAAATCAAAGCCGGGCAAGTACTCGAAGTGGGCAAAGCCGACACTGGTTGCCGATCTTACCTAGCCATTCGCAACGGCCTGGATGTGCCCGTGTATTTGGGCAGTCGTTCTACTTTCGCATTGGGTCAGTTCGGCGGTCACGCCGGGCGCACAATCCGCGCTACCGATATGTTGCCAATCAGCGACCCGGCCATTGCCGCCTGCAGCACACCGGCGCCCAGCTATGAACCGGCGCCCGCCCCGGCGCAGTTGATTCCGGTTTACCCGGAACCGGTCGATGGCGTCAGCACCTGGGAAATCGGCGTGCTATACGGCCCCCACGGCGCACCGGATTTTTTCAAGCCCGAAGCCATTGAAATGTTTTTCAATACCGACTGGGAGGTGCACTACAACTCCAACCGCCTAGGGATTCGCCTTAACGGTCCCAAACCAACCTGGACGCGCAGCGACGGCGGCGAAGCCGGCCTGCACCCCTCCAACATTCACGATACCGAATACGCGGTGGGCTCGATAAACTTTACCGGAGACATGCCGGTCATTCTGACCAAAGACGGCCCCAGCCTGGGCGGCTTTGTTTGCCCGGTAACCATCGTCAAAGCCGAACTTTGGAAAGTAGGCCAGGTAAAACCCGGCGATAAGATTCGCTTCAAGCGTCTGAGTTTCGATACCGCCCTGGCAATGGAGCTGGCCACCGACAAAGCCATGGCAACCTTGCAGCCCCAGCCGGAAATTTCCATCACCCCGATCGCAGAACCCGAGCACGAATTGTCGGCCTGCATTCTCGCCGCCCTGCCGGAGGCCGAAGGCCGACCCGCAGTGACTTACCGTCAGGCCGGCGACAAATATATTCTGTTGGAGTACGGCCCAATTCAATTGGATTTGCGCTTCCGCTTGCGGGTACACGCACTGATGGAAGCGCTGAAAGAAAACCCGGTCGAGGGCATTATCGAATTGTCGCCGGGCGTGCGCTCGCTGCAAATCAACTACGACAGCCGAATTCTGCACCAGCGCGACTTGATGGCCGCTTTGCTGAAAACCGAAGCCACTCTGCCACCGGTAGATACCATGCGGGTGCCCAGCCGAGTGCTGCACTTGCCCATGGCATTCGAAGATTCTGCCACCTTGGAAGCGGTAGCCAAATATCGCCAATCGGTGCGCGATACAGCCCCCTGGTTGCCGAGCAATACTGAGTTTATGCGTCGAATCAACGGCCTCGACAGCGTCGAAGATGTGCGCAAAGTTCTGTTCGACGCCAGCTACTTGGTATTGGGCCTGGGGGATGTTTACCTGGGCGCGCCCTGCGCGGTACCCATTGACCCGCGCCACCGTTTGCTGACTTCCAAGTACAACCCGGCGCGCACCTATACCGCCGAAGGCACAGTCGGTATCGGCGGTGTGTATATGTGCATCTACGGCATGGACTCCCCCGGCGGCTATCAACTTGTAGGGCGCACCTTGCCGATCTGGAATAAGTTTTTGAAAAGCCCGGTGTTCGTCAACGGCGAACCCTGGCTGCTGAAGTTTTTCGATCAGGTGCGCTACTACCCAGTCACCGAAGCCGAGCTGACCGAGCAACGCGAAGCCTTTCGCGAGGGCCGCCTGGAAATCAAGATCGACGAAGAATACTTCGATATCGCCGAGCACGAGCAGTTCTTGCAGGACAACGCCGCCAGCATTCAGTCGTTCCAGGTAAAGCAGCAAAAAGCCTACGTTGAGGAAGTCGCCCTCTGGCAGGCCGATGAAGAAAAACAGGTGGAAGCCGCCTTGCAAGCCAAACCCAGCGCGGGGCCAATAGAAGTCGACGGTCACGCGGTAACAGCCGACATCAGCGGTAATATTTGGAAGTTGCTGGTAAAGCCGGGTGACACAGTGGAAATCGATCAACCGCTACTCATCGTCGAAGCCATGAAGATGGAGTTTTCAGTCTACGCCGACCGGGCTTCAAAAGTGAGCGAGATTCACTGCGCACCCGGGCGTCAGGTTAATGCGGGGGATTTGTTGCTGGTGTTGGAGGATTAAAGAACGGGGAGCGGGGAGCGGGGAGCGGGGAGCGGGGAACAATAGCATAGCGTTATTGTATTCTCGGCGGGCGGTGCCCACCCACCAGGTGCCGGGTGCCGGCACACTCGGACGGTAGGGTGGGCACCGCCCACCGTGGTGCTCCGAAATTTAAATAATGTGTCGGAAGGTTGGTC
>CAZKCY010000251.1:3237-4581 GCA_964551155.1 uncultured Marinimicrobium sp.
TGTGGGCGATTTACTTGGGGCGCCGGTCGGACTGTTAAATGGGGGATTTTTGTTGTTGGTGTTGTTGTTTTAGTTACCGGGGAACGGGGAACGGGGAACGGGGAACGGGGAACGGGGAACGGGGAAGGATAAAACATTCTCTCCGTCAATCGTTCTCCAGTCGCCGTGCCCCATTCTTCAAAAACTAAACGCCAAAGCCGCATTCACGCCATGATCCTGGCCCAGCTGATAGCCGTTATAGTCCTCGTCAAGGCGTGTGGTCCATTCCAGCTCCAAACGCAGCCCGGCGAGGCTGCCGTGACGCACGACCATGTTGGCACCCAGACCGCCATCGATAAACTCACCACCGTAGTTCGCCTGAAGATCAGATGGACTGCTGTGGCTGTGCGGGCCATTGTAATGGCCGTCGATACTCGCCTGTTGTTCGTAGGCCAAACGTGCAGAAAGACTAATCCAAGGCGCGAGCTTCCAGGCAGTCCAGCCGGTGAGCAGGTAATGATCGCCCAGTGCGTAACCGGAGTCGTTGGCGCTTTCCAATCGAATGCGGGCATTAGCCTGAGCGCCCCAACTAAGCAGACCACTGTGGTCTTTGTAGGTCAGCGCTGGCGCCAAGTCCCAAGTACCTGAGCCTAGCTGCATGCCGTAGTGCACGAAACTGCCATCGGCATTTTTCTTATCGACGCTGCCGGTGGGCACACTGACCCCCAGACTACCCACCAGCTGGTAATCCTCGTTGAACGACAGATCATAGAGCGCCGCGACCAAGGTATCACCAATACCGGAAACGCTGTGGCTGCCGTGGTGTGCATGACCGCCGTGGCCGTGACCATCTCCGTCGGGCATCGCCGTCATCGGTGTCGGTGCCATGTCCATTTCCATGCGCATGTAATGGGGCATCAACATCAGAGTCAAGTTATCGGTGGGAGCGTACATCAGATCCAGCATAACCATATCCATGGTCATTCCGGTGGCCATCATAGAGAAGCCGGCCTCGGCAAGATCGGCAGCGGTGATCTTGCTCCGCCCCGAATAAAGCCCGCCGGCGCTGCTGCGCTGATAGCGCACCGCGGCCATACCACTACCCTGCGCGTGCAGATGGTCGACCATTACGCCCGAAGGAGCGTGATCGTCAGGCGAGGGGCCATCGGTGTGCGCCAAGACCGGCGCGGACGCCAGAGCGGTCAAAGCAGCCACTGCCAGACAACCAAATTTCAACATAGGAGCTCCCAAGTTCGAATTTTAAAGCGCGCATTATAGGGACTGTGCCTTACCGGGAAAAGCGAGAATTTACCGCTCGGGTTGGCGCCCCTCAGTGGGTTCCTAATATCGCCGCTCAACGCCGCC
>CAZKCY010000252.1:0-4569 GCA_964551155.1 uncultured Marinimicrobium sp.
GCTGCGCATCTGCCCGGGATGCTTGCTGCGCGCCAGCACCAAAGTGTCGACTACCCCACAGCGACTGCGTATGGAGCCCAGCTTGGAGCCCAAAAGATTGAGCTCATGATCGATAAAACCGAGGTCGAAAGGCGCATTGTGGATCACCAGTTCGGCGCCATCGACAAAGGCGAGAAATTCCTCGACGATCTGACGAAACACTGGCTTGTCTGCCAACATATCGTTGCCTATGCCGTGTACCTCAAAGGCTCCGGCGTCCACTTCTCGCTCAGGATTGATGTATTGATGGTAGTGGCGCCCGGTGAGGCGTCGGTTGATCAATTCAACACAGCCGATTTCGATAATTCGATGGCCCTGTGCAGTTTCCAGGCCGGTGGTTTCGGTATCCAATACTATTTGGCGCATTTTCAGCTCCTCACAACTCGTCAATGCCGCGATTGGCGAGCTGGTCGGCAATCTCGTTCTCTCGGTGGCCGCTATGGCCCTTCACCCAGTGCCACTCGATACTATGACGCTGGCTCTGCTCGTCCAGACTCTGCCATAGGTCTACATTCTTGACTGGGGCTTTGGCAGCGGTTTTCCAGCCATTGCGCTTCCAGCCCGCCAGCCACTCGCTGATGCCCTTGCGAACGTATTGAGAGTCAGTGGTTAGGATAACCCTGCAAGGCTCCTTCAAGGCAGTCAACGCCTCTATGGCGGCCCTTAGCTCCATACGGTTGTTGGTAGTCTGGGTTTCCCCCCCGTAAAGGGATTTTTCCAAATCGCCAAAGCGCAACAGCGCACCCCAGCCGCCGGGCCCCGGATTCCCCCGACAGGCTCCGTCGGTAAATATTTCAACCTCTTTCAAGATGTATCCTCTAACTCTTTGTATTTTCTGGCTTTTGGTTCTTACGCATCGGCTTGACCGCAAACCCGGGCTGCGCCTTAGGCAGCTCCCAGCGAGGTTTGATTGGGGTCATGGCGCCGATATCCTTACGTGCTACCACCACATAGACTCCCGCCGTGGGTAGGTGCAGCTTTTTACCCCAGCGCTCCAACCAATGCAAATGGTGCAGTAGCCCCGGGCTCTGCACCGGCGGTCGAAAAAATCCTCGATCTACAGATACCGCCTCAAGATCCAGCAGTTGCAGCCAGTCAAGCAAACGCCCCAGACGCATGCCTCTCTGGCGCCACCGAGGCCGCGAACTGAATATAGCCATCAGAAAACGTCCGAACCCGAACAGGCTCCAGGGGTTGAAGCCCACGATCACCAAATGGCCGCGCGGAATCAGCACCCGCGCCGCCTCGCGCAAAAGCTGGTGAGGAGTTGGGGTATAGTCCAGCAAGTGGTGCAACAGAACAAGATCCAACGACTCGGCCGGCAGAGGCATAGCTCTATAGCTGGCCACCAATGTCGATAAAGGACATTCTGGGCACAACTGGGGCGCCAGACTGAAGCGATGGGGAATACGGCTGCCCGCGGTTAGATCCAGTGCTGGTTCAATGCTCATTTGCAGCAGATGGTAACCAAACAAGTCCTGCAGGTTGGTCTCAAGCAGCACTCGCTCTTGCTCAAGCAGGGCTTCTCCGAGAGGTGTTTGCAGCCACTCTCGCAAATCCGGGCGCGACTGATTCAAGGGCAAAACCCCAAAGCGTTGGCGAAGCCTGAGCCTTAACCTGCGGAAGAAGCGATAAGACATAAATTCCAGCCACCCTCCCGGGGGTCATATTATCTTGAATCAGGTGAATTCCGAGACAAGGATCAAGCACCTGAATTTGGCTTGCCAGCGGGGATTCTTTATCATGCCAGTATCCCTTTTCCATCACCAGAGCCAGGGGGCCCTATGATACAGGTAGAAGCAATACCGGCGCTGGATACCAACTACATCTGGCTGTTAAAACCGCAAGCTGGGAGCAAAGCGGTTTACATTTTCGACCCGGGCGTAGCCGAGCCTGTGATGGAGCGCCTGGAGCGCGACGACCAGGTATTGGCAGGCATAGTGATAACCCACCATCACTGGGACCACACAGACGGCTTAGACGAGCTCTTGAGGCATTGGAAGGTCCCAGTTTACGGTCCCTCCTCGAATGCCCAAGTAACTCATCCGCTCGCGGAGGGTGATCGAATGAGACTGGACGATATCGAACTGGAAGTGATGGCGGTTCCCGGCCACACCCTCGACCATTTGGCCTATTTTTATCGCCCAGGCGCCGCCAGCGGCCAGGCGCCTCGTCTGTTCTCTGGCGACGCACTCTTTGCCGGTGGCTGTGGGCGCCTTTTCGAAGGCACAGCGGCGCAACAACTCGAATCCTTGCACAAACTGGCCGCTCTGCCAGAAGACACCCTGATCTACTGTGGTCATGAATACACACTGGCCAATCTGCGTTTCGCGCTTAAAGCGGATCCTGAAAACGAAGCTCTGTTTGAGCGTCGGAACCAAGTGGAAAAAGATTTGGAGACCCGCGGCATCAGCCTTCCTTCAAATATGGGCGAGGAATTGCGAACCAATCCTTTTCTAAGATGTCAGCAACCGGGGATTAAAGCCCGGCTTGAAGCCCAGGTCGGACGAAATTTGGACTCGGAAACAGAACTCTTTGCCGCTCTACGGAGCTGGAAAGACGCCAGCTAGAGAGTGTCTGCGACCGGAGCACCCAAGGCCCAGGCACGGCTCCTGCCTTGACCCCAAAGAAGCCAACACCTAAAATCGCTTAAAATCTATTCACTCGAAGGTTTAAGCGCCACTAAATGACAGCAACGAACCAGTGACTCAATGAAGCTACCAAAGCGCCCGCCTTTCTCTAAAGTCAGCCTTATTGCAGTCGCATTCAGTGGCTTGCAGGCTTGCAGCACACTCGATGACAACAAAAATCAGCAGTCAATTTCTCTGGCCTTGCCAGCGCAATACGGCTTCTCAGCTGTCGATGAAAAGCTTTGCACGCTCGATCCGGAAACTCTACAAAACTACCAAGTCACCCAGATGGGTAATCTTTGGCCGCGTTTGCGCAGTGGCTATAAGCTGCCGCAGGTAGAAAATTCGCGTATCGATACCTACCTCGACTGGTACAGTCGTCATCCGAATTATATGGATCGCGTTATAGAGCGCGGCCAACCCTACCTGTATTACATTGTTTCGCGGCTGGAAGCGGAAGACATGCCGCTCGAGCTGGCACTGCTACCCATAGTCGAAAGCGCTTTTGACCCCTTTGCCTACTCTCACGGCCAAGCCTCGGGAATCTGGCAATTTGTGCCCGCTACCGGCCGCCATTATGGGCTGAAGCAGAATTGGTGGTATGACGGTCGGCGCGATCTGGTGGCCTCCACCGATGCGGCTATTCGCTATCTCAAGCGTCTGCATGCCCTCTTCGATAACGACTGGCTGCTGGCGTTAGCCGCTTATAATACTGGCGAGGGGAATTTAGGCAGAGCCATTCGCCGCAACGAACGCCAAGGCAAGCCTACGGACTTTTGGTCTTTGAAGCTGCCGCGTGAAACCCGCGCTTACGTTCCCCAGTTGCTGGCTTTATCTAAAGTTATCGCCGACCCCCAGGCCTACAACATCAGTTTGCGGGCGGTCCCTGACGAACCCTACTTCGCCCAGATAAACATCAAATCTCAGATTGACCTGGCCCAAGCCGCCGAGTTGGCCGGTATGGACATCGAAGAGCTCTATATGCTCAATGCCGGTTACAATCGCTGGGCCACCGATCCAGAAGGGCCTCACCAGCTACTGGTCCCCATAGCCTATGCTGATCAACTTACCGAGCGCTTAAACGGCGTTGCCAACCAGCAGCGAGTAAACTGGAAGCGCCATGAGGTTAAATCGGGCGACACCCTGCTCAGTATCGCCCAACGCTACCACACCAGTGTGGATACCATTCAAAGCGTGAACGATTTGCGCAGCCACATTATTCGGGTGGGACAGGCCCTAATGATCCCGACCCGCAGCCAACCCGCCGAGCACTATGCGCACAGTGCCGACCAACGGCTATTGCGCAAGCAGGACCAATCCCGAGGCCCGGAAGGCAGCAAGAAGATCGAACATACAGTTCGCCGAGGGGACAGTTTCTGGAAGATTGCGCGCCAGCATGGTGTCAGCGTAGCAGCCTTAACCCGATGGAATGCCATGGCGCCAGGCGATCGCTTGATGCCTGGGCAGAGGCTGGTGATCTGGAGCAGCGATAGTGAAGCGTTGGCACAAAGCGAACTACCTTCAGTCAATAGCCGCTCAACCGTTCGTAAAGTTAATTACCGAGTTAGACGCGGTGATTCGATCGCCCGAATCGCCGATCGTTTTAATCTGAGTGTTAAGGATATCCTCGACTGGAACAAAGTTTCGAGCAACAGCTATATTCATCCCGGTCAGTCCTTAACCCTATTTGTGGACGTGACTGGCAACTGATCCTGAGCGCAGGTTTCGCTCGGCGCTCTTCTTTTCCCTCCAGCCTTTAGCCGGGCTGAGGGCTAACCTCTAAGTTTCAAACACCCCCTTCAGCATCAGGATTTCGCACAGCCGTGCCGAGCCAATGCTGGCTTCGAAGTCATGCCGGTAAGTTACCCTGAAATACCGCAACTAAGTATGGGTGTGCGCC
>CAZKCY010000253.1:0-4556 GCA_964551155.1 uncultured Marinimicrobium sp.
TATGCCGGTAGCCAGCAAAAGAAAGCCCAGAATGAGTTCCAGCTTGAACCTTTTGAGCATGATAAACACCCTTAAACAGGCCAAAGTAGGGGGAAGTGCTGAGAAAAGGATTCAGCGCCTGACTCTGATGGGTAGAGCAAAAGAGTATGGCACAATATTCAACATTGGTAAATGATGCCTGAATTTCTCTCTAAAGCCGTCCAACCGAGGGGCCGATGGCGGGCGGAGGAGCGTTGCTGGCGCCGAATGGCGAGGGGCCTTGAAGAAAGAAAAGGCAGCCCTCCCCCTTACCTAGCGAGGGCTTTCATTAGAACTAGCGTTCGGCGTCTGATCCGCTTTGGGAGTGGTTTCGTCGGTGCCGTTGTTTTCTTCAAAATTCGGGTTGCGCGGATCCAACACCTGCAGGCCCAGAGTGGCCTCTGGCGTAGCGGTGAAAAATTGCTCCTGCTGGCTGACCGGAACATGCTTTTCTCGAGTTTTCTTCGCCATGTACAGGCTCAGCCCGCCCAGAATCACGGCGGCGGTAATAAACAAACCGCGCGGCCCCAAAAGGCCCATAGCAAAACTGCTGACCACCGGCCCAATACAGCTGCCCACACCGTAGCTCAATAGCAGGGCGGTGGCGGCGGCGGTAATTTTGCTGCTGTCCATCAAATCGTTGGTGATCGCCACGGCAATCGGGTAAAGAGTCGCGGTAATGCCCATGTAAAGGCCCACACACAATATGAGCAGTGGCATGTTGTAGCTGCCCAGCAGCGCCGCCAATAGACTGAAAATCCCGCCGCTTACCGAAACCACCAACATGACCCGGTAGCGATCATAACGATCGCAAATTCGCCCCGCCGGCCAGGCCAGCAGCATGGCGGCGATAATCGCCGAGGCCATGAAATTGGAGATCTGGTTGACCTCCAAACCAATTTGGTTTGCGTATACTGGCCCCATGGCATAGAAGGCGCTGATTAGAAAACCGGACAACAAAGCGCCTACTGAGCCCACCGAAGAGGCGCGATATAGCCGGCGCAGGGACATGCGCTTGCCTTGTTCGATGGCGGGCGATTCAGTGCGGGTAAGCGATAGCGGAATTAGCGCCAGAATCACTAGAATGGCCGCCAGGGTAAAGGGCACATAGCCCGCTGGATCGCTGGCCCGAATCAGCACCTGGCCGCCGGCGGTGGAGAGAAAAAACACCAGCTGATAAACCGCAAACAAAGTGCTGCGGTTTTGATTGTCCGCTTTGCTGCTGACCCAGCTTTCCACCACAATCATCAGCCCGGCTACGACAAAGCCGGCGAGAAAGCGCAGCAGACCCCAGAGGCCAGCCTTGACTGCCAATGGATGAAGCAAAATCGCTACCGACAATAGTGCGGCAAAAACGGCGAAAGCGCGTATGTGCCCGACGCGCTCGATAATTTTCCCGGCGTAGAGAGTGCCGCCGACAAAACCGACGGAATAAAACACTAGAACCCAGCCGATGGTGGCGGGATTGAAACCCTCCAGGCTGAGTCTTAGGCCCAACAGCGTCATCAAAAAAGCATTGCCAGCCACTAATAGAACTATACTGGCCATGAGCGCCGATAAGCCGAACGCCGTTTTTGTCATTGAACCCTCCGGTATGGATGGAGCGCGAGTGAATTGCCGGTCAACTAAAAATAGTTGCCATGCTACGGCATTTCAACCGGGGTTTAGGCTCGCAGAGGAATAAGCTGAAGGTGCGGATTCAGTGCTGAACTGAAAGACGCCGCGAGGGAGGAAAGCGACGCCGAACATCACTGATTGAGCATGTCTCGCTTGAGACTTTTCTGGGCGGGTTCCTCTCCCAGCCAGATGCCAAACAATGCGCGTTTGAACCCCAGGTCGGGGATGGTGGCTTTCAGGCCGCCGTTTCGGTAAGCCTTGACGCCTTCTCCGGGCAGATACAGCAGCTCAAAGCGGTCGCCCTTGCTGACCTTGCCTTCGAAAGCATTCATGAATTGCTCGATCTGTGCCTCCAGGGGCTGAGTGTTGCCCCCGGTGGCTTTTTCGAAACCCTCGAGCGTGGCTTCGGTCATATTCTCGCGGTTTACTTTGTCGGAAATAATGTCCAGCCGAATCGCCATAGGCGCGTCGTCATTGATAACCTGCTCTGCGCGTTGAGTCTTCTCTTCCAGGTAGAGACTGCCCAGATACAAATCGAAAAAGAACTTTTTCCGTACCCCCGCGCCGTTCAAAACCAGCTCCTGCCCATCCAGAGTCATGGTCTCGGGCAGATTAACGCCTTTCAGCTCAAGCGCCTGAGCGCCCGCGGCCCAAAACAGAAAGCTAGCCCATAGCAGAATTGCTTTCATAGCGCTCTCTCCTTGCTGGATTTTCGGGTGGACAGCCTGGCGCCTATTTTAAACTGCCTGCTAATCCTCTTCGATGGTATTCTGATAGCCTTCCGAGTCGAGGGCGTTGTCCAACTCGGCCAGATCGGTCGGGCGCACCTTAAAGAACCAGCCTTCGTCGTAAGGCGAGCTGTTCACGGTCTCCGGCGCATCTTCGAGCTCAGAGTTTACTTCGATGACTTCGCCCGATACCGGCGAGTAGATATCGGAGGCGGCCTTGACCGATTCCACCACCCCAGCTTCTTCGCCCATGCTCACCTGACTGCCCACTTCGGGCACTTCCACAAACACCACATCGCCCAGGCTGCTCTGGGCGTGGTCGCTAATACCAACAGTCACTGTGCCGTCGTCTTCGACTCTGGCCCATTCGTGGCTGGGCAGGTATTTCAGTTCGGTGCGGATCTCGCTCATGGTTCGCCTTCCTTTCAATAGACTATAGAAGATTTATTATGGAAAAGTTTTAAATTAATATTTTGCCTTGACGCACAAAGCTGGGCTTGACCACGTCAACCGGCAGTTGCTTGCCGCGCATTTCGACCCTGGCCTTGGGCCCAGTCTCGATAGGCACCCTTGCCAGAGCGATGGAGCAGCCCAAAGTGGGGGAAAAACTGCCGCTGGTAATAACACCATCCTCGGCGCCGTCCACCAGTACTTTTTGGTCGGCGCGCAGAACGCCGCGCTCGCGCAGCACCAGCCCCACCAGTTTGTATTTAGTGCCCTCGGACTTTTGTGTCACCAATGCTTGGCGGCCGATAAAGTCCCGGTGCTCCGGGTGCCAGGCAATGGTCCAGCCCATATTGGCTTCCAGGGGCGAGATGTTTTCGTCCATTTCGTGACCGTAAAGGTTCAACCCCGCCTCCAGGCGCAGGGTATCGCGGGCGCCCAAGCCGCAAGGGGTGACGCCAGCCTTGGCCAGCTGCTCCCAAAAGGCCGGAGCCTCTTCGTTGGGCAGCATGATTTCCAGGCCGTCTTCGCCGGTGTAACCGGTGCGGGCGATAAACCAGTCGCCGACTTCGAAAGACTCAAAGACACCCAGTTGCGCCAGCTTCGGCTCCCAATCTGGGTACAGCTGCTTTACCCGCTCTATCGCCTCCGGGCCTTGAATGGCGATCATCGCCAGATCATCGCGCTCGTTCAGATCGACCCGGTAGTCGGCGTTGATGCGCTCCATCCACTGCAGGTCTTTTTCGCGTGTGGCGCAATTGACCACTGTTCGATAGCCATCGCCTCTATTGTAAACAATCAGATCGTCGATCACCCCGCCCTGGGGGTTGAGCATGGCGGTATAGAGCGCCTTGCCAACCGACTGGGTAGTGCGGTCGACGTCGTTGGCGAGCAGGTACTGCAGATAATGTCGAGCGTGCGCCCCAGTTACGTCCACCACGGTCATGTGGGAGACGTCGAACATGCCCGCGGCCTTGCGAACCTGGTGGTGTTCTTCGATCTGAGAGCCGTAGTTGATGGGCATGTCCCAGCCGCCAAAATCCACCATTTTGCCGCCCATGGCGCGGTGGTTGTCGTAAAGCGGGGTTTTCTTGGCCATTAGTGAATCCAGTGCGACGGCCGGCCGGAAACCGGCGGCGATTGGCGGAAAAAGCAGCCGCTCATTCTACTGGCCGGGCGGCATTTCTACCAGTGGGGAGACCCTGAAATCAGGGCAGGCTGCGCTTAGGCAGGTTTGCGCAGCATGCGGCTGCGGCGGATCATCAGAACGACTGGCGCTATGCTGAGCAGCACAAGAGTCAGGGCCGGCAATGCCGCGCGCTGCCATTCGCCTTCGCCGGTCAGCTCGTAAATGCGCACTGCCAGGGTGTCCCAACCGAAAGGCCGCAGCAGCAGAGTAGCCGGCATTTCCTTCATGGTATCCACCAGCACCAGCAGCGCGGCGGTCAGTATGCCGGGCGTCAGCAAAGGCAGGTAAATGCGCCAGAGCACCCGCCACTGGCTGGCGCCCAGGCTGTGAGCGGCCTCCTGGTAACTGGGGCGAATGCGTTCAAGCGTCGACTGCACCGGCCCGAAAGCCACCGAGAAAAACCGTATGGCATAAGCCAGAATCAGCGCCAGTAAACTGCCCAGCAACAACTGGTTCGGCGCCAAGCCAAAGCCGATTTGCAGAGGGTTGACCAGCTCCCGGTCGATAAAGGCAAAGGCGATCATAATGCCCACTGCCAGCACCGAGCCGGGCAGGGCATA
>CAZKCY010000254.1:0-4547 GCA_964551155.1 uncultured Marinimicrobium sp.
AGCTGCAACAGACCCTGGACATACCGCGCTCCGCGCTGGTGTTCGAAGTGGCTCAGTGGGCGCTCAGGGATGCTCGTCTACCGGCCTTTGAGCCGCTGTCCCGCTATCCGGCGGTGCGCCGGGACCTGGCGCTGGTGGTGGACCGTGGCACGCCGGTGAACCTGCTTCTGGATGGCGTGCGAGAACACGCCGGAGAACAGCTCACAGACTTAAAGGTGTTTGACGTCTATATGGGCAAAGGTATTGATCCGCATAGAAAAAGTCTTGCCTTGGGCTTGACCTTTCAGCATGCTTCGCGCACTCTTACTGAGGATGAGATAAGCGCCTCGGTGGGTCCGGTGGTTAAACACCTCGAGGCAAAATTTGGTGCCACCCTCAGGTAGGGAACTGACTATGTCGGGCGGGGCTCTTACAAAAGCAGATTTGGCTGAAAAGCTCTTTGACGAGCTGGGCCTCAATAAGCGCGAAGCCAAGGAATTGGTGGAGCTGTTTTTTGAGGAAATTCGGCGTTCGCTGGAAAGCAACGAGCAGGTAAAACTCTCGGGCTTCGGCAACTTTGACTTGCGTGACAAAAGCCAGCGTCCCGGGCGCAACCCCAAAACGGGGGAAGAAATTCCCATCAGTGCACGACGGGTGGTTACTTTCCGTCCAGGACAAAAACTCAAGGCCAAAGTAGAAGCCTATGCTGGAACCAAGCCATAACGACGAATTGCCGGTAATACCCGGCAAACGCTACTTTACCATCGGCGAAGTCAGTGAACTCTGCGCTGTAAAGCCGCACGTCTTGCGCTATTGGGAGCAAGAGTTCCCGCAGCTCAAGCCGGTCAAGCGGCGCGGCAACCGCCGCTACTACCAGCGCCAGGATGTACTCACCATTCGCCAGATTCGAGCTCTGCTCTATGATCAGGGCTTCACCATCGGCGGCGCCCGCCAGCAGATGGAAGGCGAAACCGCGCAGCAGGACGCCAGTCAATTCGGCCAGCTGGTCAACCAGATGATCGCCGAGCTGGAGCAAGTGCTCGAGGTTTTGAAAACCCGCTGATTTTCCCCAAAGCCTGGCTTTTGAAGCCTTGCAATCCTGAAAATTTGCGGTATTATGCCCATCCCTCGCCGCTGAGCAGCCGTATTTTTGGCACTCAAAAGCAAGAAAATCGGAGCGTAGCGCAGTTTGGTAGCGCACTACACTGGGGGTGTAGGGGTCGCAGGTTCAAATCCTGCCGTTCCGACCATATTTACGTTGTAAATCAACGACTTAGAAGCCCGCTCTAGTAGTGGGCTTTTTTGTGGGCGACTATTTAAGTCTTAAGTCGTGGTTGTGGCGACTAAAACATCAACCAGACTGGGTTTGGTGGGCGGCCGATGTGTCGGGCCATCCCATCCCGTCCTACAAAGTGCCCGTACCATGTAGGGTGGGCTCGGCCCACCGACAAATCACGCCATTTTCGCTTATTTCACGCAAGACCATTTTTCTAAGGCCGGTACTGGTGATGGGCCGGCGGAAAATGCTAGTATCCGGTCTTTGCATTCGCCCGGTGGCGCTGCGGCGTCCGACAATAACAAAGAGGTAGTACAGTGTCGAAACAACTGTTGATTTATAACGATATCAAGCCCATCTCCAGCGAGACTCATCGCAATTGGTCGATCGAGATCCCGGACCACAGCTTCACTAGCGAAATTAACTCCATTCCTCTGCTGGCCAACGAAATCAGTGCCGTGGGCCGCGAAGTCCCGGTCATTTTCGCCAAAACCCAGAACGAGGGCGGCTTTGTGCCTCTGGCGGTAATTGGCTTGAAGAAAGGTCAGAACTTGCTGCTGAACGAAAAAAATCGCCTGGATCTGCGCTTTGTGCCCGGTTTTGTGCGCCGTTATCCGTTTATATTTGCCAACGACTCCAAGAACGATAAGTTCACCCTCTGCATAGATGACGCTTACGAAGGTTGGGATCACGAAGGCGCTAAAGGTCAGCGTTTGTTCGACGAAAATGGTGAGCAGACCGAAGCGCTGAAGCAGACGGTCGAGTTTTTGAAGGACTACCAGTACCGCGCCGAGCTGACCAGCGTGTTCTGCAAAAAGCTTGCGGATTTGGAGCTTCTGGACCCCATGGAAGCCAACATTAAGGCGAAAGAGGGTGATAAAGAAGGTTTCAATCTGACCGGTTTCTACGTGGTTAATCGCGATAAACTGAAAGCGTTGAAGGACGAAGATGTGCTGGATCTGTTCAAGAAAGACGGTCTGGAGCTGATTTTCAGCCATATCCAGTCGCTGCAGAACTTGAACGCCTTGGTGAACAAGTACTCTGCCAAGAGCGAAACTCAACCGGCCTAATTACTGATTGAGATCGTTTGTTGTAAACAAAAAGCCCGGCTGCCAAGGCAGTCGGGCTTTTTTTATGTTTTTGACAGAGCTTATCTGAATCACTCGTTTTGAATGCGCACCGTCAATACGTCGCATTTGGCGCCATGGGCTATGCTGCTGGCGGTGGAACCCAGCAGGCGTTTGATGCCCCGCTCGCCATGGCTACCGGTAACAATGACTTCGGCTCCCAGCTTGTCGGCCAGTAGGTGCACTTCGTCAGCCGGGTCGCCAAAAGCAATGTGCAGATTTTCGATAGGCAGATCTTTCGCCAAAGCCTTTAGCTGCGGGAATATCTGCTGGCGCACCTGAATTTCGCCCACTCGGTGATTTTTCCCGGTGCTTTCTCCGTATCCCGTGACCGGATGGTCGGTGACATGCACTAGATGCAACCCGGAGTAGTCTCGATCGCACAGCCGGCGTGCCTTTGCCAATATACGTGCCGAATCGGGCGTGAGATCGAGGGCTACGAGAATGATTCGGTAGCTGGGCATAGAGTCTCCAAAAATGCGCTTGTTGCCTTTAGCTTGCTAGAGTTTAGCAGTTAAGCTGAGTGTTTGACGCTTGACGAGTTTGCCGACGATCCAGCAGAGTAGGCTAGACTTTAGGTATAAAACCTCATTTTTCAAGGAGTCTTTCATGACCGAGTTGGTGCATCACCCGCGCATTCTGGTGACAGGAGCGACTGGATTTATAGGTGTACCGCTGTGCGCTCAGTTGCAAAAGCTCGGTTATTCCCTGACCGCACTAACTCGTAACCCCAAAACCGCAGAGAAACGGTTGGGATCGAAGGTGGAGCTGGTTACCAGCCTGGATCAGCTGGGGGACCGCCAGTTTGGCGCGGTAATTAATCTGGCCGGAGAGTCGCTGGCCAGTGGCCGCTGGAACGACAAGCGCAAGGAGGAGTTTCGGCGCAGTCGCATAGGCACGACCGAGGCACTTTTCGATTACTTTCGAGCTTTGGGGGAGTTTCCCGAAGTTTTGATCAGCGGCAGCGCGGTGGGCTATTACGGCAATCAGGGCGATAGACCGCTGACCGAGGAGAGCCCCCAGAACGATGACAGCTTCGCTGAGCAATTGTGCCGGGACTGGGAGGCCGTGGCGGAGCGCTTTACTGACTTCGGCACCCGGGTTTGCCGGCTGCGAACCGGCATAGTACTGGGCCGGGACGGCGGCGCGCTGCAGTCCATGTTGCTGCCCTTTAAACTCGGTTTGGGCGGTCGTTTGGGCAAGGGCAGGCAGCGCATGTCCTGGATTCACCGCCAGGACATAGTGGGGTTGATCGTTTTCTGTCTGTGCCAGAAAGCCATTCACGGGCCGATCAATGGCACCGCCCCCAACCCGGTTACCAACCGGGTGTTTACCCGCACTCTCGCTCGCACCTTGCATCGCCCGGCCTTTTTGCCCGTGCCGGCGCCGGTGTTGCGCCTCTTGATGGGCGAGCTGGCGGATGAGTTGTTGCTGTCTGGACAAAGGGTGCTCCCGGAAGTGGCGCTGGTGCATGGCTACGTTTTCCAATACCCCGAGTTGGGCGGCGCTCTGGAAAATATATTGCGCAAAAAAAGCCTGAGGGCAGCGGGCTAGCCGTCAAAAAGTAAATATTTTTTGCGCTTACGCTTGAAAAGGATTTGAACGCCCCTAAATACAGATTGTGCCCGCTCAATAGAGGGGCGCAAGCCAGAGCAGAGGGAGGTCGAACTCGACTTTCTCGATCTGGCGCCAACCATGAGTGACTCGATCATTGTGATGAGTCGTTAATGATATTGCTCTGTATGAGGATATAAACATGCGTAATTTTGATTTTACCCCACTGTACCGTTCCGCTATTGGTTTTGACCGCATGGCCAGCCTGCTCGACAGCCTGAGCCGCACCGAGCAGAATCAGCCCAGCTACCCGCCCTACAACATCGAATTGACCGGTGAAGACAAGTACCGGATTACTATGGCGGTGGCAGGCTTTGATCGCTCCGAACTGAACATCGAAGTGAACCAGAACAACCTGACGATTTCCGCAAAGAAAGACGCTGAGGATCAAGACCGCAAGTACCTGCACCAGGGTATTGCCGCGCGAAATTTCGAGCGCCATTTTCAGCTGGCGGATCACGTCGAGGTGAAGGCAGCGACCTTCGAAAATGGTCTGTTGCACATTGATCTGGTGCGCGAAATTCCCGAAGCCATGAAGCCTCGTACCATCG
>CAZKCY010000255.1:0-4530 GCA_964551155.1 uncultured Marinimicrobium sp.
CTCCAGGACGCTGACGTAGTCGAAGCCTTCGGGCACCGGCTCCCGGTCGGTGAACCATTCGCCTGCGGCCCAGGATTCCATCACGCTCTGGGCGTCTTTGTTGCCGGCTTTGGCTTTTTCTTCGACGTCGTGAAAGGCGTCGAACATCAGCAGGGTGTGCTTGAGTTCGGTGGCGGCCAGGGGGGCCAGTTCGGCGTGATCGAGCAGCTCCACCAGCGCTTCGATGTTGTAGCCGCCGTGCATCATGCCCAGCAGGCGAACTGCCAGGGGCTTGTCGATCAGAGGGCTTTGGGTTTCGTCCTTTACCAGCGCGCTTAGGAAGGCCGCTTTCACGTAGGCCGCTTCATCGACGCCAGCGGGAACCCGGGTGGTGATCAATTCAACCAGAGTTTCTTCTTCTCCGGCGGGCGGGTTCTTCAGCAATTCCACCAGCTCGGCGGTTTGCTCGGCATTCAGGGGCTTGGGCGGAATGCCCTCGGCGGCGCGTTCGGCGACGTGTTTACGGTAAGCTTCAAGCACGGTTGAGTTCCTCTGCTGTTGTTAGGTTACTCCCTTGGCAGGATCTCTGCCTTAAGAGGCTATCCATGACCGTCATGGATGCGGGTAGCCCTGGCGATGCCTGGGCTCGAACCGCTCTTAGGGAAGCGGTCGTTGGTGGGACGAATCGGGCGCGGATTATACACAAAGGCCCTCTAACTGTTAAGGGCGGCCCGGGTTTAGTGTAAAGAACTGGCGGAGAATGCGTGCAATTGGTAGCGTTACCAGGAATAATGATGCTTGTGCCAAACTGCGATCTTTGTGAAGCTGGAGAAGTGAAAATTTCGGAAGGCGCCGCAGTTTTTCTAGAACTGGAATTAAGCAGCAGCGGGAACTGACTATGAAAATAACCAACATTATTTTATATGCCACTTTGGGCAGCGTGATAGCGGGCTGCGATGTGAATGCTCCTGAACAGCCGGCTGGCCCCCAAGATGACCCAATTCCTGTAACCCCTGAGCTGCCCACCGCTCCGGCTCCCCAAAGCCAGGTCTGGAGCTGTCCAGCTGAGCCCGGCACCGCGCCCTCAGGCGAACTAGTGGCCGAGCGTATTCCGGAAGCCAACAGCAGCCGCGAAGAATTCGGTCTCTATGAAGGACCGGTATGGCTCGATGGCGCCTTGTATTTTTCCGATTTTACCTTCTCAGACGGATTTCCCTCGCGCATTCAGCGCCTGACTCCGGAAGGCTTATTGGAAACTGCCATTCCAGACAGTGGCAGCAACGGTCTGGCCAAGGACAGCAAGGGCTACATCATTGCCGCGACTCATGACCGCAAGGCGCTTACCCGCTATAACCCCTATACCGGCATAGGGGAGATAATTGTGGGCGAGTATGATGGCAACAAGTTTAATTCTCCCAACGATCTGACCCTGACCGACGATGGCGTGATTTACTTTACCGATCCCGCCTTTCAAAGAAGTGCCGCTCCCGGCGGCCAGCCTGAGACCCGGGTCTATCGGGTAGGTGCTGATGGCGTCACGGTGGTGGACGACAGCATCGAAAACCCGAATGGCATTTCTCTGTCTCCTGCTCAGGATCGGCTCTACGTCGCTGGCGGAGGCGAGCAGGGCAGCTTGAGAGCCTATCCAATCGTCGATGGCGTTCCTGGAGAAGGTGAAGACATTGCCGATTTGAGCGTACCTGACGGCATGGCTATCGACTGCTTGGGAAATATTTACGCTACCGAACACAGGCTTAAGCGGGTGCGGGTATTCACGCCCGAGGGCGAGCAAATTGCCAGCATCAGCGTTGATGCCAATATTACCAATGCCGCCTTTGGTGGCCCGGAGCGCAAAACCTTGTACCTGACCGGCGCCGGAGCGGTTTGGTCGATACAGCTTGAGGTTGCCGGTTTCCCTTATTAGAGGTAATTTAGGCATTGATTTAAGGTCTGGCCTGGTGGCCGGCGATTGCTAGTTGCACCCGAGTGTTCTGCTTGAGCATTCGGGTGTCTTCGTTTCCTGATCTGGCCCGATTATGCCTGTATTCAAACCTGTCAAAACTCCCTGCATCGGCGTCTGCTCCACAGGCATTGGCGACTCTGTGTGTCGGGGCTGTAAACGCTTCGCCCACGAGGTCATTGACTGGAATGCCTACAGCCATGAGCAGCGTTTGATTATTGCCAAGCGTCTGGAGTCTTTTTTGACCCAGGTGGTGAGCAATTATCTTGAGATTATCGATCAGGGTTTGTTGCTGCGCCAAATTGAGCATCAGCAGCTTCGCTTTAAGCCCGAACAAAATGCCTATTGCTGGGTGTTCGAGTTGTTGCGCGCCGGCGCCAGTCAGATTAGGGCGCCCAAGGACTTCGGCTTGCGCCTCAGGTCGGCCTGGCACAATACCCCTTTGGCGGAAATTCGCGATATGATTGACCGGGACTACTACGCCTTATCCTGCGCCTATTATGAGCGCTATATTGCACCGGGGCTTGAGCAGGAAGAAGCTCAAAAACAGCTCTGAGCGAAATCTTCCAGCCGGTCTTCACTCCTGTTTTCAACTCTGATTATTTGCCTTTTCTATGAAAGAACTCGAGTCTATCCAGAATTTTCTTGCCTGCGAAACGCCCGACAGCTGGGTCCGGTGGGCGCTCGACAATCAGCCACTGTTGTTGTTGGATCACGCCAACTGTGAAAAGAAAGCCGCATCCACCGCCCTGACATTGATGTACCGTTACGTGGGCGATTTCGACATGATGCACAAAATGTCCCGATTGGCTCGGGAGGAGTTGCGCCATTACGAGCAGGTTATGAGTCTTATGCAAAGTCGTGGCATTGACTATGAGCAGATTACCCCTTGTCGCTACGCCTCGGAGTTGCGCAAACCGGTGCGCACTCACGAGCCGGCACGATTCATCGATACTTTGATTGTCGGTGCGATCATCGAAGCCCGCTCCTGCGAGCGCTTTGCCAAAATCGCGCCACTGCTGGATGAGGAGTTGGAGAAATTCTATTTATCGCTGCTCAAATCCGAGGCTCGGCATTATCAGGATTACCTAAAATTGGCTCAGAAAGCGGCGGGTAAGAATTCGATCGAGGATCGCCTTGAAGTGTTTTTAACGCTGGAAAAATCACTGATTCAGTCGCCCGATGAGGTGTTTCGATTTCACAGCGGTGTGCCGGCCGCCGACTTGTCGCTCGCCTCTTGATGGTTTCAAAGAGTTACTGATTTATGGCCAAACAAGGTGCTACTGAAGACCGGAATTTTGACGATCTGGCGGCGCGCTTTCAGCGCAATATTTACGGTGGCTTGAAAGGCCGGATTCGGCTGGCGGTACTGCAGCGGGACTTCGGCCAGCACTTGGAGATACCGCCCTTTATTCCCCAAAACGAAACTCAAACGCCTTTGCGAGTTCTCGACGCCGGTGGTGGCCAGGGGCAGTTTTCGTTGCAGTTCGCCCGTGCCGGCCACCAACTGGTATTGTGCGACTTGTCGGAAGAAATGCTCAAGCTGGCGCGCGCCGAAGCTCGTCGGTTAGAAGTGGAAGAGCAGGTGACCTTCATCCAAGGCTCGATTCAAGAGTTGCATCAGCAATTGCCCGAGTCCGAACAGACTTTTGACTTGGTGCTCTGTCACGCGGTGATGGAGTGGGTGGTCAAACCCCGTGAATTGCTCTTGGTATTAATGCGGCATCTGGCTCCCGAGGGCCGGTTATCCTTGAGCTTCTATAATCTCCACGCCATGGTTTACAAGAACTTGTTGCGCGGCAATTTGGTTAAAGTTCAAAAGCAGGATTACGGCGGATTTCGGGGCAGTTTGACACCCATTAATCCGCTTGCTCCTGAGACTGTCTTCGAGTGGCTGTCGGAGCTGCCGCTGGAGATACTCTGCACCAGTGGCATCAGAGTTTTTCACGATTATATTCTCGACAAGTCGGTGCGCGAGCAGAACCCCGATACGGTAGTGGAGTTGGAGCTGGCCCTGTCTCAGCGCGAACCCTATCGATCTCTCGGTCGCTACATCCATGTGCTGGCCCAGCACGCCGATCACCGAACGCCCGTTAACTGATGGTTTTCAGCAAGACTTCCTTGGCTTCATTGATCTTGGCGGCCAAATAGTCGCTCCCTCCGCGGTCTGGATGCAGTTTCTGCATCAAGCGCCGGTGAGCGTCGATTATTTGGCTGCGCTCGAGCTCGCCCTTCTTGGGGTTGCCCTTGAGGCCCAAGGTATCCATCGCCTCGCGCGCTGACATGCCGCCAGAGGAGCTAGGGGGAGATTGCTGCTGTTTTGCTTGCTGGCGCTGGCGCCAGAAGGGAAAGAGTTGCAGCCCCAGACCTAGCAAAATTTTCGCCAGCGGAATCAAAGCGCCGAATAGGGCCACTATCCAGTGCAGCCGTCCTGTCAGCACCAGCGCGACGAGCACCAGTCCTAGCGCCCAAATGCCACTGCGCATCAGCAAGTTGTTGCGCTGGAGACGGGGTAGCCGGCCCAGGTAGCCCAGCCCAAGCCAGACTCCGAATACCACCAACAGCGCCAATAAAAATCTGACCATAGATTC
>CAZKCY010000256.1:0-4525 GCA_964551155.1 uncultured Marinimicrobium sp.
TTTGACGGGCGAGTCTAGCAGCTGGCGCAGCCGACCCGCCACTACGGCAGCGCAGGCGCCAGTGCCGCAAGCCAGGGTTTCGCCCGCGCCGCGTTCGTACACCCGCAGATTGATCTCAGAGGGGGAGACGATTTGCATAAAGCCGGCGTTGACCCGCTTGGGAAAACGCGGGTGACCTTCGATTTGTGGGCCCAGCTCGGCGACCGGCGCGCCGGCGACGTTGTTGACCAACAGCACCGCGTGGGGGTTGCCCATGGAAACCGCGGATATATCCAACAGCTGGCCGTCGACTTCCAGCTCGTAGCCCACCGATTGAGCTTCGGCGTCAAAGGGTACCTCTTCGGGGGCGAGGCGCGGCACACCCATACCGACGCTGACCTGGCCGTTATCGGCGACCTTGAGCAGCATATCGCCGGCGGCAGTTTCCACCCATATCTGACGCTTGCCGGTCAATCGGCGCTCGAGCACAAAGCGGGCAAAACAGCGTGCGCCATTGCCACAGTTCTCTACTTCGCCACCGTCGGCGTTGAAAATGCGGTAACGGAAGTCGATGTCGGGCCGGCTGGGGGCTTCAACCAGCAACAACTGATCGCAACCGACACCGAAATGACGGTCGGCCAACTGACGAATGCGCTCCGCGCTCAGGCGCACTTTCTGGCTGACACCGTCTATGACGATGAAATCGTTGCCCAGGCCGTGCATTTTGGTAAACCGCAGACGCATCTTACTTCCTTTAACGAATCACCCAGTCTCTGTTCTTGGGGGTATGCCCCAAAAGCCGAATGCTAACACATGGCCGGCGCAGATACCGATCAGGGCAGGGGCTGCTCGCCTCGAAGCTGGTCTTCGATGGTTTCGCGTGCGCGCACCAAATAAGCGCTGTCGCCATCGACGATTACTTCGGCGGCCCGACCGCGGCTGTTGTAGTTGGAGCTCATGCTAAAACCGTAGGCGCCGGTGGACATAACCGCCAACAGGTCGCCTTCGGCCAAGGCCAGTTGGCGGTCTTTGCCCAAAAAGTCGCCGGTCTCACACACCGGGCCCACCAGGTCCCAGGTCTTGGCTTCCCGATCCTGTTGTTTTACCGGTGACTCTTTTACCGGAATTATGTTCTGCCAAGCCTGATAGAGAGCAGGGCGGATATTGTCGTTCATGGCCGCATCGATCACCGCGAAGTTCTTGTGCTCGGTGGGCTTTAAATAGAGCACCCGGGTAAGCAACACGCCGGCGTTGGCGGCAATGGAGCGGCCCGGCTCGAATAGCAGGCTCAGCTGCCGATCGCCCAGTCGCTCTTTGATGGCCGCCATGTAATCGGCCACTGGCGGCGGGGTTTCCGCTTTGTAGGTCACGCCCAGACCGCCGCCCAGATCCAGATGACTGATTTCGATGCCTTCGCCGGCCAGCTGATCCACCAGCTCGAGCAGCCGGTCGAGTGCGTCCAGAAAGGGACTCAACTGAGTCAGCTGAGAGCCTATGTGGCAGTCCAGGCCTTTGACCGACAGACTCGGTAATTGCTGGGCGCGCCGGTAAACTTCCGGCGCCCGGCGGATGTCGATGCCGAATTTGTTTTCTTTTAGCCCGGTGGAAATATAAGGGTGGGTCTGGGCGTCGACATCCGGATTTACCCGCAGCGATATGTGCGCGACCCGACCGGATTGCTCAGCGACTTGAGCCAGCTGTTCCAGCTCGGATTCGGACTCGACGTTAAAGCAGTAAATGCCCACTTCCAATGCTCGAGCCATTTCCTCGGGGGTTTTACCCACGCCGGAGAAAACCACCCGCGCGGGATCGGCGCCGGCGCGCAGCACGCGCTCGAGCTCGCCGCCGGAGACGATATCAAAGCCTGCGCCCAAGCGAGCCAGCAGATTGAGCACCCCCAGATTGGAGTTGGCCTTAGTGGCGTAGCAAATCATGCCCGGATGGTCGCCCAGAGCCTGAGCGTAAGCCAGGTAATGGTCGGTGAAGGCGGCCCGGCTATAAACATACAGCGGCGTACCGTACTGGTCGGCCAGCCGGCTAAGGGGGGTGTCTTCGGCGTAGAGTTCGCCTTGGCGGCGCTGGAAAGCTTGCATAAAAAATCTCGAATAACTATTTCGAAAAACTACTGAGCCGAGCCTTGGTCAGGCTGGGGTTGCTGTTGTTCTTGCTGTTCTGCGGGGCTGTCTTCTTCCGGAAGATAGAGCGGCCCTTTCTGGCCGCAAGCCGTCAGCGCGAGCAGCAAGATTAGAGAGAAAAGCGCGGCTAGGGGTTTCAAGGGCAAGCTCCAGAAATTTGGCCATCAAAACCGGCGCATAGCCGGCGTTTCAGGCGCCGAAACGAAGCCGGGAAGTATAACCGTGCGGAGGTAGGGTCACAACAGAGGGCGGGAACGGGGAACGCCCGGGAGATTCTAGGCTCTCGCAGTATGGCAAGCGTTATCCGTTCCCCGTCAATCGTTCTCCATCATTATGATGTCGCCCAAGCCCGATCGCCTTCCTCGTAGGGCATGCAGGGATCGTAGCCGCCGGGGATCGCCATGTACCGAAGCACCTCTTTGGCGCCGACTTCGGAGGTGAAAAAACCGAACAGGGTGAGCTGCTTGATCATGGTGAAGTAGTGCTTGTCCGCATGGTTCAGGTTGTGCACCTTGGCTTCCGCGTCCAAGGCCGACACCAGACTGTGGCGCTGCTCGGGCGTCAGGGCGATAAACGGCTCGCCGTAGGCTTGCTGACTGGCGGCGTTTATTTTTGGCAGGCCGCGGTGGAAGATCTCCTGCTCCTCTTGGGTGTAGGTATCGCGCACCATCACGGTCATCAACTGCCCGACCTGAGCGTCTTTGGCACCGGGGGTGTCAGTGCGCGGGATTATGGTTTCCGCCACTTCGTCCAGCAGGGCCACGTCGGCAGCGCTGAAACTCTGATCCGGCTCGGTGACCATGCGGGCGCAGCCCGAAAGCAAGGCACTGCCGCCCACCATGGCAGTGCCGGTGGCCGCGGCGATCATTTTCAATAAGTCGCGTCTGTTCATGCTTTCAAATTCCCCTTCTTGAGTTCTTTCACCGCGTAATCGGCGGCCCGGGCGGTGAGCGCCATGTAGGTCAGCGAGGGATTCACGCAGGACGAGGAGGTCATGCAGGCGCCGTCGGTAACGAAGACGTTGGGCGCATCCCAGACTTGGTTGAAACCGTTGAGCACCGAGGTCTTGGGGTCGCGGCCCATGCGCGCGGTACCCATTTCGTGAATGCCCTGGCCGGGGGCATAACCCCAGTCACTGCCTTTGACGTTAACCGCGCCGGCGGCTTCGAACATCTCTACCGCATCCTGCATCATGTCTTTGCGCATTTTGAGCTCGTTCTCGCCCAGCTCGACGTTCATCGACAGTACCGGCAGGCCCCAATTGTCTTTGACGCTGTGATCCAGCGAAATTCGGTTGTTGTGATCGGGCAGAATCTCGCCGAAGGCGGTCATGCCGATGGTCCAGCCACCCGGCTCGCTCAGGGCGTTTTTCAGGTCCGCGCCTATTTCCAGTTCCGCCACATTTCGGTTCCAGCCCTGGCGACTGGCCGAGCCCTGATAGCCGAAGCCGCGCAAATAATCGCGCTGTTCACCATTGATATTGCGGAACCGGGGAATGTAGAAGCCAACCGGCCGACGGCCGGAATAGTACTTGTCTAAATAGCCGGGAATTTCGCCGCTGGCGCCAGCCCGGAAATGGTGGTCCATAACATTGTGGCCCAGCTCGCCGCTGCTGCTGCCCAGGCCGCCGTCCCATATGTCGGTGGCGGAGTTCATCAGCACCCAGGTTGAGTTGTGAGACGAAGCATTCAAAAATACTATGTCGCTGGTGAATTCGTAGGTCTGGTGGGTTTCCGCGTCGATGATCTCCACCCCGCGGGCGCGCTTTTTGTCTTTGTCGTAGAGCACCTGGGTGACGATCGAGTAGGGGCGCAAAGTCAGGTTGCCGGTTTTCATTGCCGCCGGCAGAGTAGAGGACTGGGTACTGAAGTAAGCCCCGAAAGGGCAACCCAACCAGCACTTGTTGCGGTACTGGCAGCCGACCCGGTTCTGCTCCGGCAAAGGCTGAGTATTGTTGGCCACCCGGCCGTTAATCAAGTGGCGCTGACCGCCGAATTTTTTCTTGATGCGCGCGGCGACATCTTTTTCTACGCAGTTGAGTTCGAAGGGTGGCAGGTACTGACCATCCGGCAACACATCCAAGCCATCGCGGTTACCACTGATGCCGGCATAGCGCTCAACGTAGTCGTACCAAGGCGCCAGATCCTGATAGCGAATCGGCCAGTCAACGGCTATACCTTCGCGCGCGTTGGCTTCAAAATCCATTTCGTTTAAACGGTAGCTGTGCCGCCCCCAGAGCAGCGAACGGCCGCCGACGTGATAGCCGCGATACCAGTCGTAGCGTTTTTCCTCAACATAGGGCGAATCTTTTTCGTTGGCCCACATGCCGTAGGTGGATTCATTGAGCGCAAAGTCGCGCTTGAGCACCGGGTAGTTTTCTTTCATTTGCTGAGTGGGCCGGTCGCGGTGCG
>CAZKCY010000257.1:0-4519 GCA_964551155.1 uncultured Marinimicrobium sp.
GCACGCCGATGAGATAGTTTCCGGTTCTGCCGATATGCTGGTGTTGCATGGTGCGGGTTGCGCTGCCGCGCCTATTTTGGCGGGCGTCATTATGAATCTGATCGGTGGTCATGGCCTCCCGCTCTATATCGCCGTTGTTCTCGCGGGGCTCGGAGCCTATACCCTCTATCGCAGGCGTCATGTAAGCGATTTGGTCAGTGGCCCAACAGCGCATTTCGAGCCCATGGTTCAAACCAGCTCTCAGGCGTTGGAAATGATCTTTGAGGATCAGCAGGGCGATCTTTTTGATCACCACAGCTTTTACGATGAGCAAGAGCGCAAGCGTCTGATCGAGGCGCATAGAAAGCGCGATTAGCGTTCGTTATAGCCTATGCGCCAAAAAGTTTTCGGCGACTGTTTTAGCGTTTACGGATGAGAAAATTTTGTCGAGGAAACGACTGAAAGTAAGTGCTCCCGAGCCACGCGGGCGCGGGAGCAAGAGGTGGACTCAAGGGGCCAGGTAACGGACCTGGTCTATCTGTAAATGTACGTTGGCCTGGTTCTCCCAAGTGGGAATTATGACCAGGGGCGTATTGACTTTGCTCAAATCCAGACCGCCGGCTACCAGGTCGGCGACCGGCACTGTTACCGTCTCCCAACCACTGGCGCCGACCATGCCAACGGCTATATCGCCCGAGGAGCAAGGGTGGATACAGTCAGCGCGTACCGCCATGCCCGATGCCGAACCATAGTCGAGTACTTGAATATCGAACTTCAGTTCGCCGCCAGCGAAAACGCTCATATCTTTGGTGGTGTTACTGGCCTGAATAAACGCGATGCCGCTGGCGCCGCTGTCGCTGAACTGTATATCGAGCACCTGGCCTCTACTGGTGTCTTCGGCGTCGACGACCGAGGTGGTGACGTGGCCGCCACCGGCGGTATCCCAGGTACCGATAAGGTCCCAGTTTACATCGAGCTGGTCGTCGAACACGCTATGCGGCGCCTCAATCACCGATGACTGTCCTTCCACGATAGGCTCGACGGCGCAGTCCCCCGGGCAGCGCAGTACTATGTTGCGCAAGGTGATATTAACCGCGCCGCCGCTGACCTCCAGAACAAAGGGGTTGATCACCGTGGCAAGATCGACTTGACCGGGCTGGACGGTGTTGGCCTCCAAATCCGCTATGGCAACTGACATGCGCGTCCATTCGCCTTCCGGCGGGTCAATGATCTGGGAGCTGACATTCGGCCAGCCACTGTCCATTTTGATCGCTATTTCGGCGTCGGGGGATTTCTCCTCGACCAGAATATCAAACCGGATTTCGCCATAGCGGCTCATGCTGGTGAGATTCAAACCCTGGGCTACACCTTCGGTTTCAGCCATGTCGTCGCTGGTCAAAAAGATGTTGGCAGTGCCAAAAAACTCCGCCTGCCAAACAGTGCCACCATCGCCATCGCTTGCCGCTGGATTAACTGTCAGGTTGCTGGTGCCATCGGGTTGCCAGGCCCCTGGTACCAGCGTATTAGTGACTTCACCCTCGCTGGTTTCAAGTTCAAGGCTAGCGACGCCATTGTCATAGAGGGCGAACTCCTTCTGCTCCGGGGCGGGGTTACCGGGCAGGGGGGATACTTGCGGATTGAGGTTGGTGCTGCAGCCGGAGCCGGTGTCGGTATCCAAGCTGCACTGGTACACCCGCACGTAGTCGATCTCCATGGTTTGCGGAAACTGCGTCTGTTCATTGGGCGAGCCGGGCCAGTTGCCGCCCACGGCGATGTTCATAATCAAATGGAATTGCTGATCAAAGGGTGCCGCGCCCTCGCCAACTTTGTAGCCGCGGGTTTCATCGTCCCAATAGTAATTGAACCAGCCGTCGCTGGTCTGGGTGGCAAAATGGGTATCGTTCACAAACCAGTGAATGGCGCCTTCTTCCCATTCGATGGCGTAGGTGTGAAATTCCTCCCATATATTGGCCTCCGGCGTAGTGGCCGTGCCTGAATAACGGTTGTCGGGCCAGGGGAAGCCGTAGTGCAAGGTGCCGTGCACCTCGTTGCCGCCAGCGGCGTTGGTGTTGACGGCCTCGAAAATATCGATCTCGCCGCTCAGGGGCCAACCACCGTAAACCCAGTCGGTGGGCAGCATCCACAGCGCCGGCCATATGCCCTGACCTTGAGGCATTTTGGCGTTGATCTCGATGCGGCCATAAGTCCAGTCGCCTTTGCCTTTGGAGCGCAGCCGCGCCGAGGTGTAGTTGCGCTGGGCCGAGGTGTCTTCCGGGTTATAACTGGGGTCGTCGTCAAACATCGAGGGGCCGGCGTAAGTTTCCTCTTTGGCAATGATATGCAGCTTGCCGTCGACGACCTGGGCGTTATCGGGGCGGGCGGTATAGCACTGCAATTCATTATTGCCGCCACCAGCGCAGTTCACCTCGAAGCCCCATTTTTCCGTGTCAATGGTCTCGCCTTCGAATTCGTCACTCCACACCAGCTCCCAGTTGTCGGTGGCGGCACTGCTTGAGCTCGAGCTCGAGCTGGAGGCCACTGAGGAGCTGGAGCTGCTGCTCTCTTCTCCGTCCCCGTCGCTACCGCCACACCCTGCCAGAGCGATCAGCGTGGCCGTTAGGGTTGCAGCAGAATATCTCCTTAGGCTGTTGTTCATAGCGCATCCTCTCTAATTGATACTTTATGATTATTGTCGTTTCTAGACGCAAAACGTCTTGCGCACAGTGGGGTGCCCCTAAACGGCAGGGATTCCCGACCGACTCAATATTGCCAAAACGCTGGCTTGAGCGCGCTCCACCTTAGGTGGGAGTCCGAACATGAGACGGCAGAAGAGGTGCCAGTTATCGCTGGATAAAGTGGCACCTTTCAGTCCTTGGCGGGGTTTGTGAGTTGTTCGCAGGCCTCGAGCACTTCAGTGAAGGGAGTTTCAACCAGAGCGCCAAAGCGGGAATGCTGGCCGAGTTTAGCCCGGCTGGCTTTAGGGCTTGAAATGCCGCACAGAAAGCGAGCCAGCTGGCGCGGCTGGGTGAGTGCCGGCTGGTCCTCGTCAATCACTTCTCGAACTATGTCGAGATTGACCGGCTGACTTTGGCGCGGCGGCAGGCTATGGATTTTACCCAGACAACCGCTGCAGCGACCGCAGGGCCGTTCGAGGGTTTCGCCAAAATAAGCCATCAAAGGCTGTTGCAGACAGCCCGGGCTTTGAGCCCAAGCGCAGACCTGGTGCAAGCGTTCTATATCGCGCCTCTCCCGCTCCCGGAACAGGCGCGCCATTTGGGCGATGAGCTCGTCTATGTCTTCGGGACTTTTCTCCAGGCGATAGCCCTGACGCAAACCCGCCACTTTGAGTTGAATCAGCTCTTGCTGTTCCAGATAGTTGAGGGCCTTGATGATTCTCAGCTGCGGCTCAGCCAGTTGTTCGGCCGCGTCGCGCGGCTTGAGGGTCAGCCAGCTGCGCCCGGCCTTGCCGGTGGCGAACAGGCGGCGGAGAAACTCCGCCCGCGGCGGGTCGAAGCCGGCCAGAAGCTCGGGTTCGGGCTTGGCAAAAGCAACTTTGTATTCGGTGTAGAAAGGCGCTGTGGCGCTGAGTATTCCCTCCAGCTCCAGATAGGTCAGCAAAGTGTTGAGCACCAATGGCCGAACATCGAACTGCTGCGACAGCTCGTAATTCGATAAATCGAAATGCTCGGGCTGAGAGCAGAGCCAGCGCACCAATCCCGCGAGCGCCTCTAAGTCGGGGGTGTCACCGTAAGTGAAATTCTCCAGCACTGTCAGGTCGTCGCGACAGGCCAGCAGCTGGCACTGGGAGTCGCCGCCATCGCGACCGGCGCGACCGATTTCCTGCATGTAGTTTTCCAGCGATTTCGGCAGGTTGTAGTGGTAAATCGCTCGTATGTCGGACTTGTCGATGCCCATGCCGAAAGCATTCGTGGCCACCACAATCGGGGTTGCGCCGCTCATGAAGGCGTCCTGGGTGGCGCTGCGCTCGTCGTCCTTCAGCCCGGCGTGGTATGGCCGGGCGCTGTAGCCCTGCTCGTTCAGAAAGTTGGCCACCGAGTGTGCCGTTTTCTGCAGGGTCACGTAGACAATCGAGGGTTCCGCTGGCCGGCATTTGATCAGCTCCAGCAGTCGCTCCCGGCGCTGGTCGGCCATGCACGGCGTTACACCGATCTGCAGGTTCGGGCGATAGAAACCGGTCTGGATATGATCCTGTGGCGCAATGCCAAAATTGGCGCAGATCTGTTCGGCCACTTTCGGTGTCGCGGTCGCGGTCAGGGCCAGCACCCGCCCGACCTTCAGGCTGTCCGCCAACCGGGCCAGCTTCAGATAATCGGGGCGGAAGTTGTGGCCCCACTCGGAGACACAGTGAGCTTCGTCCACAGCCATCAGGCTGATCTTCTGACCGGCCAGGCGCGTGAGGAAACGCTCATTGGCGAGCCGCTCTGGCGCCACATAAAGCAGTTTGAGGTCGCCCCGGGCCATATCCTGATAGATAGTCTGAACCTCCTCGCCGGTGCGGCTCGAATCCAGCCGGGCGGCG
>CAZKCY010000258.1:0-2311 GCA_964551155.1 uncultured Marinimicrobium sp.
GCTCGTATTTGGGGCCAGCGCAGCCCGCGAGTGCAAGCATGACGAGCAGTGTCGGGATGGCTTGGCAAAGCTTCGATATTGAACGTTTGGGCATGGGCTGGCTCCCTTGCAGTCGATGGTCCGCTATACGAACTTCACCACATTGGTGCCAGGAGCGCGGCTTTTGCCCTGGCGATGCAGCTCATCCAGGTATTTTTGCCAGTAGCTTTCCCGATTCACTCCCAAGTCGTACAAGTAGTCCCAAGTATAGATGCCCGAGTCGTGGCCGTCGTCGAAGACTAGCTTGAGGGCGTAGTTGCCCGCTTTTTCCAGGCCACTGATGGCCACCTCCTGCTTGCCCGAGGGCAGAACGCCTTCACCGGGGCCATGGCCGCGCACTTCCGCACTGGGCGAATGGACCCGCAAATACTCAGCGGGCAGACGAAACGTCTGGTCGCCAAACTGCAGTTCCAGTTCCCGGGATTTTTTGTGTAGCAGAATTTTCTGAGGGATATGCGCCATAGCTTGGTACCGGTCAGGGGTGAACTTCGGCAGATGCGGAGTCGAAACTCACCCTGCAGCCTTAGAGTATATAGCGGCTCAAGTCTTCGTTTTTAGCCAATTCGCCTAAATGCATTTCCACATAGGCGGCGTCGACTTCCACTTCTTTGTCGCCATTGCCGGCATCGAAGGAAACGTCTTCAAGCAAGCGTTCGAGCAAGGTGTGCAGGCGTCGGGCGCCGATGTTTTCGGTGCGCTCGTTGACTTCATAAGCGGTTTCCGCCAGGCGTCTGATGCCGTCTTTTTTGAAGGTCAAAGTCACCCCTTCGGTCTTCATCAGCGCCTGATGCTGCTCGGTCAGGGAGGCGCTGGGCTCCGTCAGGATGCGCTCGAAATCATCCGGCGTCAAAGCCCGAAGCTCGACCCGTATGGGCAGGCGCCCCTGGAGTTCGGGAATCAGGTCCGAAGGCTTGCTCAAATGGAAAGCGCCCGAGGAGATAAACAGTATGTGATCGGTTTTGATCATGCCGTGCTTGGTGCTCACGGTGCAGCCTTCGATCAGCGGCAGCAGGTCGCGCTGAACCCCTTCGCGGGAAACATCGGCGCCACCGCTGGACTCGCCTCGCTTGGTGACCTTGTCGATTTCGTCCAGAAACACTATACCGTTCTGCTCGGCGGCCTGAATCGCCTGAGCCTTGATGTCTTCATCGTTGACCAAGCGGCTGGCTTCTTCTTCGCGCAGCTGCTTAAACGCCTTCTTGACCGTCATTTTGGCTTTTTTGGTCTTGCCGCTGGACATGGAAGAAAACATATTCTGCAGCTGATTGGTCATGTCTTCCATGCCCGGCGGTGCCATGATCTCGACGCCGACGGGGGTTGTGGATACCTCGATTTCAATTTCTTTGTCATCCAGATTGCCTTCGCGCAGTTTCTTGCGAAATATCTGGCGCGTGCTCGACTGGGTTTCAGTCGTGGTTTCTCCGCCTCTGGCTGGCGGCAGGAGTACATCCAGAATGCGCTCTTCGGCGGCTTCTTCGGCCCGGTGTTGCACGGTTTTTAAGGCCAGCTCGCGGTGCATTTTGATTGACATGTCCACCAGGTCGCGGATGATGGATTCCACATCGCGACCGACATAGCCCACCTCGGTGAACTTGGTGGCTTCGACTTTGATAAACGGGGCTTGGGCAAGCTTCGCCAACCGCCGGGCGATTTCGGTTTTGCCGACCCCGGTGGGGCCGATCATCAGAATATTCTTGGGGGTGATTTCGCCGCGCAGGTCGTCGTTCACCTGCATGCGCCGCCAACGGTTGCGCAGGGCTATGGCGACGGCCCGCTTGGCTTCCTGCTGGCCAACAATAAAGCGGTCCAATTCATGGACAATTTCACGGGGAGTCATGTTTGACATAGGGGCACTCGCCTTTTACTTGGGGCACTTGGAATCGGTGACTCAAAAACCTCAGTAGTCGAGGGTTTCGATGGTCTGGTTGTGATTGGTGTAAATGCAGATATCGCCGGCGATGGTCAGGCCTTTCTCGACGATGCTGCGCGCATCCAGCTCGGTGTTGTCGAGCAGCGCCCGGGCCGCCGATTGAGCAAAAGCGCCGCCTGAGCCAATGGCGATCAAGTCGTCTTCGGGCTGAATCACGTCACCGTTGCCGGTAATGATCAATGAAGCTTCGGCGTTGGCCACCGCCAGCAAAGCTTCCAGGCGGCGCAGCGCGCGATCGGTGCGCCAGTCTTTGGCCAGTTCCACCGCCGCGCGTACCAGCTGCCCACCGTGGGCTTCGAGTTTGGCTTCAAAGCGTTCAAAAAGGGTGAAAGCGTCGGCGGT
>CAZKCY010000258.1:2321-4518 GCA_964551155.1 uncultured Marinimicrobium sp.
GGCGGTACCGCCGGCAAAACCGGCAATGACCTGATCCTTGTAAAGGCGGCGCACCTTGCGTGCATTGCCCTTCATGATGGTGTTGCCCAGCGAGACCTGGCCGTCGCCGCCGATGGCCACTTGGCCGTTGCGGCGCACGGACAGAATGGTGGTACCTCGATACTGTTCCACAAGCAATCCTTCAGGTTAAAAGTCTAGACCTCAAAGGTTGGGGCGGGGATGGAGATTTCAAGTGTGATTGTCGGTCGGAAGAATTCGCCAGGAAAGTTTCAAAGTCAGCGTCAATCCTGCGCCAAGGCTGCTGGTACGCATATTCCAGCTGTGGGTCAGTCGCTGGGTAATGTGTTCGGAAACACGCCGTAAACCCATCCATGGGGGCTCGGTGCCGACATTCTGTCGGCACAAGGTTTCCGAACACATTAGCCAACGCCTTCGGACCTACTGGTGGATTTGCCAGAATATGGGATTGCTTACCTCAGGCGATGCCTCAGAGTTGGGACCGTTAAAAAAGTTAGAGGCTGGCCTCTTTCTTCCGCTTCAGTACCAAAGCGCTGTAGTCGTTGGAGACCAGGGTGGAGCGGGCGCTCGCCAGTCGGGACTGATTGGTGAACGGGCCCACCAACACCCGGTGCCAGACTTGTTCGTTCTGCAGCGTGACCTGTTCGGTGCGGGCATCGAGGTTGAGCAAAATCAGCTGGGCGCGCAGCCGATCGGCGTCTTCGGCGCTTCTGAACGAGCCCACTTGCAGAATGTATTCCTGGGTCTCGGCGGGAGTCTGGCTTTGCCCTGAGGGCAATTGCTCGCGCTCCGGCTCGGTAGCCGGCACTATCACCTCGCTCTCTTTGAGCAACTTGTAAAAATCGAACCGAGGCTTAGGGGTGTTGGTTTCGTTGCCGGCCTCGGGTTCTGGCTCCAACAAGCGGGCCATAGCTTTGTTGTCATCAGATGTTGGCTCCGCAGGAGGCAAATCCTTCAAATAGACCAAAAACATGACAAAAGCCCCGAGTACCGCGCCAGTAAACAGCCAGACCCAGCCCGGCACTTGAGTTTTGGGTTTGGAGCGCCGTGGAGAGGGGCGATTTTTTTTGGCGAAGTCTCGGGTCATAGTGGCAAGAGTCTGCTTGAAAGGGCGGAGCCAATTGTAAAGATTTGCGTGCTGGGAGTCATGTTTTTCGGTATGAACTTCGGTTAGTTGGGGCGAAGCCTCGCTACCACCGACTAGCCCATATCTTGCGGATCGACATCAATGGCCCACCGCGCTCGTTTGCCCAGTGGCTCGGTCTCCAGCTGTAGGCTCAGCTGGGTGAGTAACGCCTGCAGGAGACCGCGCCGGGCGCTGTTGATTTGCAACTGAAATCGAAATCGGCCGCCGCGTTTTTCTAGCATGGCGGGTAAGGGGCCCAAATAGCTGAGTTGCTCGCTGGCCGGTTGCAACTGCTCGGCGACGTGCCGTGCTCGGCGCAGAAAATCCAAGGCGTTTTCCGGCCGTTGAGACTCGGCCCGCACCAAGGCCAAATGGCGAAAGGGTGGTAAGTAGGTTAGCCGACGCTCCTGAAGTATCAGTTGGGCGAAAGGCGCATAACCTCGATACATGAGGGTTTGGACCAGAGGGTGATCCACATGATGGCTCTGCAGAATCACCCGGCCCGGTTTTTCCGCTCGTCCGGCCCGCCCGGCCACCTGCAGCAGTAGCTGACCCATGCGTTCCGGCCCTCGAAAGTCGGTACTGAATAGGCCTGCGTCGGCATCGAGAATCACTACCAGGGTGACGTCGGCAAAGTGGTGGCCTTTGGCCAACATCTGGGTGCCGATCAAAATGCAGGGCTCGCCGCTGTTGACCTGCTCGAGCAGGTCTCTGAGCGCATGCTTGCGCCGGGTGGAGTCGCGGTCGACGCGCAGCACGGCTGTCTCTGGAAACAGCTGTTCCAACTCTTCCTCACTGCGCTCGGTACCTTGGCCCAGGGGCTGCAGGGCGCCGCTTTGACAGGCCGGACAACGGCTGGGCACCGGACGTTGATGGTCGCAGTGGTGGCAGTGCAGGTGCCGCGGCGCTTGGTGCAAGGTCATGCGGGCGCTGCAGTGAGGACACTCGGCGAGCCAGCCGCAGTCATGGCATTCCAGAGTAGGCGCGTAACCGCGCCGATTGAGAAACACCAGTACCTGATTGCCGGCGTGAATTTCGCTGTCTATGGCGTTC
>CAZKCY010000259.1:0-4514 GCA_964551155.1 uncultured Marinimicrobium sp.
AGGCGTCCAAACTATGGGCTGAGGTAACTCGAATAAATAGTTGGCTTGATCGCCATCAGCCAACTAAAGACGGAACCATTTACACCACGCAAACTGGTGATTTCGGCTCCGACCCAGATCCACAATCCTGGCGCGTATGGAAAATTTTCTTCCCAAGGAGATGTTTCGGTATTTGTTGTTGGCAAGCCGGTCAACATTCCCAGCGCGGCCTCCATTTGCCACGACCCCAACGCCAATCAGCTTGTCATTCCGATGACCTCACAGAGTATGCTCGGCTTTTTACCTCTCAACTAATGGACGAAAAGTGAACGCTATGAATACGACTGATAGCAAACAAACCTCCCATGTAGCGGTCGGCAAGAGGCCCTTGCGTTCACCCACTTGGGCTGCCCGTACTTTGCCGGTTCTGTCTTTTCTCGCTGTGTCGCTTTTGGCTGGGTGCAGTGAGTCCGCGCCCGAGAATGAACCGACCCAGTCGAGTGTGGGTATTGTCTGCGACCCCGATAATGGAGGCCTTACCCTGCCGGAGGGCTTCTGTGCGAGCCTCGTGGCCGATGGCATTGGGCAAGCACGCCACATCGCCGTAGCGCCCAATGGCGACGTCTATGTGAAGACGCGAACCGAGCAAGGCGGCATAGCCGCTTTGCGTGACACGACCGGCGATTATAAAGCGGACCTTGTTGAATACTTCAGTGACAGAACCCCGATGGGAGATGGAATCCTGTGGGAGACGGGTATGGCTGTGCACAATGGCTATATTTGGGCCTCGAACACGGAGTCTGTCTATCGCTGGCCGCTGCCTGACGCCGGAGCGTTGGTTCCCCAAGGCGATCCGGAGGTAGTGATTAGCGGCTTCCCGGAACAAAGCTCACACGATTCCAAGTCCATCGCCTTTGACGACAAGGGTTACCTTTACGTCAATGTTGGCGCTCCATCCAATAGCTGCCAGGAGGAGCCGCGTACGCCCGGGTCTCCGGGGCTGGACCCCTGCCCACAACTTGAGCGACAAGCGGGTATCTGGCGCTTTCTGGCTGACTCGCTCGGCCAGACCCAACAGGACGGCATACGCTACGCTACTGGGATTCGCAATGTCGTCGGCCTCGACTGGAACACCGCCGCTGATGCGCTCTATGTTATGCAACACGGGCGCGACCAACTTCATACGCTTTGGCCCGATCTTTATACCGAAGAGGAGAGCGCCGAATTGCCCGCTGAAGAGTTACTGCGCCTGAGCGAAGGTGCCAACGCCGGCTGGCCCTACTGCTATTACGACCAGACACAGGGCAAGAAGGTACTGTCTCCAGAATACGGCGGCGACGGCCAGGAAGTCGGCCGCTGTTCACAGTATCTGGATCCGGCGGCCGCCTTCCCGGGCCACTGGGCGCCCAACAGCCTTTTGTTTTACACCGGCGAGCAGTTCCCCGAACGCTACCGGGGCGGCGCCTTCGTTGCTTTCCACGGCTCCTGGAACCGCGCTCCGCTGCCACAGCAGGGCTACAAAGTTACCTTTACTCCGTTTGCAGAGGGTGCCCCGGCGGGCGACTATGAGACCTTTGCCGATGGCTTTGCCGGTGTGGACCCCCTCCCCAACCCGAGTGCGGCGGAATATCGCCCGATGGGTCTGACAATGGGACCAAATGGTGCCCTCTATATCTCTGACTCCCAAAAAGGGCGTATCTGGCGTGTGGTGTACAGGGGAGAAGCCGTGCAGGCGACTGACAAACAGACCCAGGCGACCGAACCAGCGACTAAGCCCGCGGCCACCTCGACCGATACAGAGTCCGCCACATCGCTAACTGGCGCGGAGCTCTTCCGTGAGATGGCCTGCCACACCTGCCACACCGTCGAGCCGCAAGACGGTTCTTCTACCGGTCCGTCCTTGCATGGCGTTTACGGTAGCGAAGTGACCTTGCGAAATGGCGGTACGGTGACCGCGGACGAAGCCTATCTGCGCGAGTCGATCCTAAGTCCAAATGCAAAAACCGTGACGGGGTACATGCCCGTCATGCCGAGCTACGAAGCTCGGCTTACGGAAGAAGAGCTAAACCTACTGGTTTCTTACATTAAATCTTTGTAACCATGCACGACCACAACCCCACTCCTTAGTCTAGGTGGGTATTAAGAAAGGTCTCCATGGATGGAGGCATTTGCATGTCCCAGGGCGGAAAGCCTCGAAAGAAGAACCGTATTCTTCGATATTCTCGATTTCGGTTTTGAGAGGAGGTAGATAGCCCGTTTCGTTCTCTTCATCAACCTGATAAACGATTGCCTCGTAGTCTTCAGGATACGGCGTCTCAAGTCTCAATTCGACTTAATCGCCTCCAACCGCCTTATGGATAATAACCGCCACTGCTTCTACTAGAACGCTCGCAAACTCGCGGAGGTATCCAATCTTTACTAGTATGACTTTTGCTCTTTCCATTAGCTGTTCGAGGTCGTTCCCATGAAAAATTGGCTATTTCTTGGCGCTGCGATTGTTGCAGAGATGATAGCGCTTCAAACCTGAAGACCAGCGACGGGTTGGCTGGCTTTCGGGCAGAAGCTGGACTGGGCGAGCGTGACCGGCATGACACTGGTTGTTGCTGGAGTCGTCGTTATCAACGTTTTTCCAAGGTCAGCGTGTATTAGCGAAACCGAGCATCTCCGCCATCAGCGTGGCTACTTTTGGAATTTGGTAAATTCGGCGTCTACACTTCTAAAAAGTCGTTACCTTTTTCCTGGAGGTGTGCCATGGACAAGACCGTCCGCCGGGGGTTGTGGATTGCCGGAGATTCCGTCAGCGGCTCCAAGTCGCAATGGTTCCCTACCTTGAATCCCGCGACTGCTGAGGTCCTTTGTGAAGTAGCCGAGGCCGGTGAAGAGGATGTCGATCGGGCGGTTCAGGCAGCCCAAGCCGGATTGTCGGAATGGCAAGGTTTAACCGGTACCGAAAGGGGTCGAATTCTGCATCGCATGTCCAGAATTCTCCGTGAACACCGCCAGGAACTGGCCGAACTCGAATCCCTCGATGGTGGTAAACCCATTGCCGAAACCCCGGAGGCGGATGTGGATTCCGCAGCCGATTGCCTCGAATACTTCGCTGGCCAGGCTTCGTCGCTGCAGGGAGAATACCAACAACTAGACGGCGCATTTTTTTATACCCGCCCCGAGCCTCTCGGCGTCTGCGCTGGCATCGGCGCCTGGAATTATCCCATTCAGATTGCCTGCTGGAAAACCGCTCCGGCGTTGGCCGCCGGCAATGCCATGATTTTCAAACCGGCCGATCTAACCCCGCTGTCGGCGCTGCGGATCGGTGAGCTGTTTAAAGAAGCCGGCTTGCCCGACGGCGTTTTTAATGTGGTCAATGGGAAAGCCGAGACCGGTAAGGCGCTGACCGCTCACCCCGGCATTGCGAAGATTTCGTTAACCGGCTCGGTCGAGACGGGCCGAAAGATCATGGCCGGCGGAGCCGACACCCTAAAAACCGTTACCCTGGAGCTGGGCGGTAAGTCACCTCTAATTATTTTCGACGATGCGGATATTGAGAATGCGGTTTCCGGGGCACTGCTCGGGAACTTTTATACTCAGGGACAGATTTGCACCAATGGCACCCGCGTTTTTGTTCATGAAACGATTCACGATCGTTTTGTCGAGCGCCTTTTAGAGCGCTCCCGCAAGCTGCGCATCGGCGACCCTCTGGATCCCGAAACCGATGTCGGTCCACTTATCAGCGAGGGCCACTTGAAACACGTAATGGGCTATATTGAAAAGGGGCTTACTGAGGGTGCCGAGGCGGTGTTGGGTGGTAGGCGCGCGAGGGTCGAGGGCTTCGAGGCCGGCTATTTTATTGAGCCAACGGTATTCACCGGCTGCACAGACGACATGACCATTGTGCGCGAGGAGATTTTCGGGCCAGTTATGTCGGTGCTGAAATTCCGCGACGAAGCCGAAGTGATCAAGCGCGCCAACGATACCGAATACGGTCTGGCGGCCGGGATATTCACCCGCGACCTGGCGCGAGGACACCGCGTGATCGATCAACTCGAAGCCGGCATTTGCTGGATCAACCATTACAACATCACGCCCATTGAGATGCCTTTCGGCGGTTTTAAGCACTCCGGCCTAGGCAAGGAAAACAGCCGCCGGGCGCTGGAACATTACATTCGCCTGAAAAGCGTTTACGTCGCCACCAAAGACGTTGAATCACCTTACTGACGCATGCCGTTCTCGAACCCTCCCCCAAAAAAGTAGACACCTGGGAAGTGAAATCTCATGCCGCCATTCTTTCGTATTCATTCGGAGTGGTAAATCCTTTTGATGAATGGAGACGCTTTGTATTGTAATAACTATCAATGTACCAGGCTAGCGTCATGCGAAGCTGAGTCGCTGATTTAAACACCAAGCCGCGAAAACTCTCGGTTTTCATCGTCTTAAAGAACGATTCCACGTGTGCGTTATCCGTCATGTGCTTTGGCCTGGTCATGCTAGGCCTGATCCCTGATCGTCTAAGCTCGTCTTGAAACTGATACGCGCTA
>CAZKCY010000260.1:0-4502 GCA_964551155.1 uncultured Marinimicrobium sp.
GTAGAGTGCACCGAAGAAGCACTCGAAGAGCTGACCACCAACTTCCGTTACAACGACGCCATACTGCGTAACATGGTGCTCCGCGAAGACGAAGCCATTACCGAAGAATCCTTCATCGCCAAGGCCGACAAAGAAGGCCGCGATCGCAAGCCGCGTCCCGCACGCACCGAGCGTCGCGACGAAGGTGACTCATCCGATGATGACAGCGATTCGGACGATACCGATCAAGAGAAGGGGGAATAAGAGATGGCACGTTTTTTCCGTCGTCGTAAGTTTTGCCGTTTCACCGCCGAAGGCGTTAAGCAGATCGACTACAAAGATCTGGAAACCCTGAAAGCCTACATCACCGAAACCGGCAAAATCGTACCCAGCCGTATTACCGGTACCAAGGCCAAGTACCAGCGTCAGCTGTCTACCGCTATCAAGCGCGCGCGCTACCTGGCACTGATTCCGTACACCGATAGCCACGAGTAAAGCGCAATTCGACCACGCCGGTTTAGCACTACGGCGTAAGACAGGAGGCTGAGCCTTGCGGTTACTGGCTGAGTTTATTATGCGCGGCCGAGCTCAGGCCGCCATAGTCGCCCTGATCGGCAACTGGGTTCCGCTTTTGACCCCGGCCACAGTGGCCCTGGTAACGCTTCGAAAAGGCGCTGCCAACGGCCTGCTGGTCATGCTCTGGGGCATACTGCCGGCAGCTCTGGCACTGGGTTTCAGCCAGATAGATCCGCTGCTTCCGATTGTGGTAGTGAGCGGAGTTCTGGTGGTTTACGCTCTGGCGCTGTTGCTCAGAGTGCGGGCCTCCTGGGCGCAAAGCCTGATGGGCGCAGTGGCTCTGGGCAGTTTGGTTGCCTTGCTGCAGTGGTGGCTGGCGCCGGGGCTGTCCCAGGTCATCATCGACAACCTGAGCCGTTTTATGGAGCAGGTTGCGGCGCAAGCCGAACCGCCGGTGACCTACGAGCCTGCAGGGCCATTATTTGCCGCCGGACTGGTGGCTTACGTGGTGGCTTTTACCAGCATCACTGGGTTGATACTCGGTCGCTGGTGGCAGTCGCTGCTGTACAACCCGGGCGGCTTCGGTGAGGAATTTCAGGCCTTGCGCCTGAGTGCATCCCAGGCTCTGGTGTGTTTTGGCGCGGGCATTTACTGCCTGTTCCAGGGCACGGACTACGGAATCTGGGCACTGCTGTTCACACTGCCGCTGTTGTTTGTCGGCCTGGCCATAGCGCACCGGCTGGTGAATCTGAAAGGCCTGGGAGTGCAGTGGCTGGTACTGTTTTACCTGGCGCTGATGTTGTTGCCGCCGGCAAGTCAATTGCTGATAGTGCTGGCATTTTTTGATACGTGGCTGAATTTACGCGGGCGGGTCAAGCCCAAAGCCTGAGGCTCAGCCGCCCGTTGCTTAGATGAAATATTAGAGGGTAAACGAGATGGACGTAATTCTGCTCGAGAAAGTTGGTAAATTGGGTAACATCGGTGACCAGGTTGCTGTTAAAGCAGGTTTTGGTCGCAACTTCCTGTTGCCCCAGGGCAAGGCAATCCGCGCTACTGCGGACAACGTGGCCGAGTTCGAAAGCCGTCGCGCCGAGCTGGAAGCCGCCGCGGCTGCCAAGAAGGCCGAGGCCGAGTCTCGCGCTGCCAAGCTGGCTGAGCTTTCAGTCACTATCGGCGCCAACGCCGGTGACGAAGGCAAGCTGTTCGGTTCTGTAGGCGCACGCGACATCGCCGATGCCATCACGGCCGCCGGTGTGGAAGTATCCAAGTCTGAAGTCAAGCTTCCCGAAGGCGCTCTGCGCGAAGTGGGCGAGTACGAAATTGACGTTCAGGTGCACGCCGAAGTCATTCAGACCGTTAAAGTCAGCGTTGTTTCCGAGTAATTGATCGGGGGCTTATGCCCCTGTATCCCTAGCTCGGCAAGCGCGTTAAAATCGGGTACCGTCCGTCCTTAGTGGTGGCTGCGGTATCCGATTTTTTTATTTCTGCCTCCGGCAGCTTGAGTCCGAATCCTGACTATGTCTGAAATGCCTCTGGAATCACTCTCTGAGTCCGCCAGCAACAGCAAGCTTCCGCCTCATTCGGTAGAGGCCGAACAGGCGGTGCTGGGCGGCTTGATGCTCGATAACAAGCGCCTGGACGCGGTGCGCGAGGTGCTCACCGAGGAAGATTTCTACCGCGACGATCACCGGCAGATATTCCGGGTGATGTGTGTGCTCGGAGAAGAGTCCGAGCCCTTGGATGTGATCACTCTGGCCGAAGAGCTGCACCGCCACGACGAGCTGGAGCGAGTCGGTGGGCTGGGCTATCTGACCGAACTGGCCGCCAACACGCCCAGCGCCGCCAATATCGTCGCCTACGCCAATATTGTGCGGGAGCGGTCCACGCTTCGGCAGCTGATCAGCGCCGCCCAGGAAATTACCCACTCCGGCTACAACCCCTCGGGGCTGGATGCCGATGATCTGCTTCAGATCGCCGAAAAGCGGGTGGCGGAGATCGCCGAGCATAGGCCCAAAGAAGGCGGGCTTACCGAGGTTAATTCGCTGCTTAAGGCCACGGTCCAGCGCATCGACGAGCTGTTCCGTTCCGGCAGTGACCTGACCGGCGTCAGTGCCGGCCTCGAGGATCTGGATCAGCGCACCTCCGGCTGGCAGCCGGGGGAGTTAATCATTCTCGCGGCTCGTCCCTCTATGGGTAAAACCGCGCTGGCGCTCAACTTCGTCGAATCGGCGATCTTTACCCAGCCCAAGCCGGTACTGGTATTCAGCATGGAAATGCCCTCGGCCTCGCTGGTGATGCGGATGATGTCCTCGGTGGGTCGCATCGATCAGGGCAAGATCCGCAACGGCAAGCTGACCGAAGAGGATTGGCCCAAGTTGTCCGCCGCGGTCAGTAAGCTCAAAGACAAGAAGCTGTTTATCGACGATACGCCGGGTCTGTCGCCCCAGGATCTGCGCGCCCGGGTGCGGCGCCTGGTGCGCGAGCACGGCAACCCCGGCATGATCATGGTGGATTACCTGCAGTTGATGCAGATTGCCGGCGCCAGCGAAGGCCGAACTCAGGAAATTTCCGAAATCTCCCGCTCGCTCAAGGCCATCGCCAAAGAGTTTGACTGTCCGGTAATCGCGCTGTCGCAGCTTAACCGGGGCGTGGAGCAGCGCCCCAACAAGCGCCCCATGAACTCGGATCTGCGCGAATCGGGCGCCATCGAGCAGGACGCGGACGTGATTCTGTTTATTTACCGCGACGACTACTACAACGAAGACAGCCCCGAAAAAGGCGTGGCCGAGCTGATTATCGGCAAGCAGCGCAACGGCGAGGTGGGTACCTGCCGGGCGGCCTTTATCGGCAAATACACCCGCTTTGAAAATTTGGCCCCAGAGTACCTTCAGCAAGACAGCTACTAACCTTTGAATATCGCCCAAAAAATGTACATTTTGCGGGGCAGAGTGTATTATCGCGCGCCCTATTTGGGGTATTTGGTAACAGTCGGGCGTTGAACGGAGCGCTTCTTAATGCAGGTATTCCACCAGATTCAGTCACTGCGCCAGGCGCTGGCCCAAGACCGGGCCAAAGGCCTGCGGATCGGTTTTGTGCCCACCATGGGCAACCTGCACGCGGCACATCTGGCGCTGGTGCAGCAGGCCCAGCAGGACTGCGACAAAGTGGTGACCAGTATTTTCGTCAACCCTTTGCAGTTCGGGCTGAATGAGGATTGGGACAAGTACCCGCGCACCCTGGTGGCCGATACCGAAAAGCTGGAAAGCGTCGGCTGCGACTACCTGTTCTGCCCGGATGAGAAAGAAATATACCCCAACGGTATGGCCGAGCAGACCCGGGTGATAGTGCCCAGCATGACCGATGTGCTCTGCGGCGCCAGTCGCCCGGGCCATTTTGAAGGGGTCACTACAGTGGTGGCCAAGCTGTTCAATATTGTGCAGCCGGACGAGGCGGTATTCGGCGCCAAGGATTTTCAGCAGCTGGCGGTTATCCGGCGCATGGTGGAGGATCTCTGCCTGCCGATCGAAATTCGCGCCGGCGAGATAGTGCGCGAGGCCGATGGCCTGGCGCTCAGTTCGCGCAACCAGTATCTCTCAGCGGCGGAACGTGAACAGGCTGCGTTTCTCTACCAGTTGTTGTGCGGCACCGCCGAACGTCTGCAACAGGGCGAGGCGGTCGCGGAACTGGAGAAATCCGGCCTGGAAGCGCTCGCGGCTGAAGGGTTCGAGCCGGAATATCTCGCAATCCGGCGCGCTGAAGACCTGGCCGAAATTCGGGAATCTGGTGGCGAGGAATGCGTAATCCTTGTGGCTGCGCGGCTTGGCAAGGCCCGGCTGATCGACAACCTGCGTGTCCCGAGCCATTCACTGGGCCATTAACTGGGCAATCCAAACTCGACTTGAGGCGCAGAATTGCCCCGCGATACAATAGTAAATTCAGTCCCAGCCCGAGGCAGATGCCGATTTTCGGGCCGGACAGCCACCAACGAGATGATTTTCAGGAATAGG
>CAZKCY010000261.1:0-4497 GCA_964551155.1 uncultured Marinimicrobium sp.
CGGCTTCCTGCTCGGCTGCCCTGTCGCAGCCGGTCAAACCCGCGCCGACCAACAAAGCCGCAACGCTTAAACAACCGGCGCTCAAAAACGACGCCGATTTTTTACTGCTACAAACTCTTTTTTGAAACATGGGGATACTTCTTTTAGTTATCTTTCTGGGTTGAGACGTCCAAAAATCCCTCCTTCTTTTGGCTCCCTCCAGACTCTATCGCTGTATGTCATTCCGAGCTCGCGGGGGATCTAAAGCTACGAGCGCCTAATTGGTTCCCAGACGTTGGGAACTTGGTCAAATTAAGATTCTTCGCAGGCTCAGAATGACAGTCGAACTAAGAGACAAGCTTCGTTCTAATCTTAGGTTCGGCTATTCCCCATCAGGTAAAGTCGAAATCACTCCCTGTTCGGGAATCTCCATACCTGCAGACCACGCTATGCCATTGAGCAGAAAGCGCCGATAATCTTCGATCTGCATATTGTCGTGGTAGTCGACCCCACCAAACACAAAGCCACGGCCACCGTCTTCCCGCTGATAAGCCCAGGCCGCGACTTGCGGACCAATGTCCGACTCCTGCGGGTTGCCAATCAACAATTCGGTGCGCCGGTAGTCTTCCGGCAAGAAAAAGCGGGAGAAGACTTCGTCCTTATAGCTCCAGGGTTTAACCCCATGTAATACCGGATGGCCGATAGCCTTGGGCTGCATATGCCATTGATCGTTGGGGTTGCGGGACACCATCTGCACCCAGAGGCCCCCGGTCCAGTCGAAGAAATAGCCGCGCGCGGCCCAGTTCTCCACCCAGTTGGCGTAGTGAAACACCACTACGCCGACGTCATTTTTCTTAATCAAGGCATCCAGGTTTTTCAAAAATTCGCTGGTTTCCTCATCGTAGCCGTGGCGATTGGTAGTCGGGTTGGGTGGAAACAGCGGGTGGGTTTCATCGGCGGCCCGGTCGGAACTGCTTAAGACCACAATCGCCGCGGCATCCTCGTAGACGCTCAGATCCCTCGGCGCCTTTCCGACATATAGCTCGGTGGTAATGCCTTTAAGATTCGGAGAATTTTCCAACCCATAGGCCAGAACTTTCAAATCTTTTTCGTACTCGTGGCGCCCAGGTACACCGTGGTCCTTAGGGCCGGCCAGAAAGATAATCTTCTTGCCCGGTTCCGCCGTCTGGCCAGGCAGAACCAAGAGCCCGCCCAACAGCAAGACGAGCGCCATCAGCAGCTTGCGAGCACCAAAGCGCGAAGCGTTAGACAATAGGGAGCTTAGCCCGGTTTGGGGCAATCTGGGTGTGTCGGTCAGCTTTAACATTATTATCCTTACCACCGTGGGTAACCGTGGGTAGAAGCGGCATTCGCAGCTATGATTATGCCAGCTCCTTTGCCTGAAGATCCCTCCGCATCAAATGCGGAAACCCTGAATATAGCAATAAAACCAGAAATATTCAGGGCTTCGGGGAAAAATGCGGCTGATAGATTGGAGGAGGCGTCCGCGTTCCGGCGCTCTAGTTACCGGCCTTCCTAGCGACGATAAACAACGATTCCTTGCGCGGCTGCCACTGGTATTCAATACTGAAGCCGTTCCTCTCGAGCATGGAAACCAGCTCCGGTTTACTGAAGCTGTTTACACTGGGAGCCATGCCCACGAATTGCGCTATTGGAATCAACAAGCGCCAGTGAAGTCCCATATTGGTAATGAGCGCGCTGCTGGACACGAAAATCCCACCTGGCTTTAACAACGCATGGGTTCTCGAAATCGCCGCCTCTACATCATCCAGTAAATGCAGTATGTTGAGCCCGAGTACCGCATCGAAACTTTCCGCTTCCAGTTCTAGGCTGTCCAAGGTCCCCTGCTGGAAGCGAATGTTTTCCATACCTGCATTTCGAGCTTTCTGGTCCGCAATCTCGAGCATCTTTTCCGATATATCGGTAGCGAGAATATCCTTGACGTAAGGGGCGTGAATTATTGCAGTGCTGCCGGTCCCGCAACCGAATTCCAACACCGACCAGTTGGGCCGGAAATATTCCTGGGTGATAACCAATTTTCTCTGATAGCTTTTCTCGTCTGAAATCCGGCTTTTAGCATAGCGAGGTGCGGTTTTGTCCCAGAATTTTTGTGCGTTTTTCATCCAATCGCTCCTTATTGGATTTTCAGTATTGGCTTTTCAACAAGCCGCCATTAGTGCTTTAAACTGCATCCCATTCATAAACGGCTAGTTCAGACGAGCCTGTTGTGTGAAGAGGGTCTTCAAACGCTATCGCTTTTGCAGACTCGAGATTATCCGCGTTAAGTAAATAGGCGCCACCGGATTTGTCGGTAAAGGGGCCCTTGAGCTCCAATACCCCCTCTCGTTTGAGGCGAGCCAAATAGTCTTTATGCGGCACTACGACCGAATCTTGAAACCTTGAAGTTCGCATTGCCATCACTAAATATTTCATTCCGTTATCCTTTAATTAAATGCGCCCCTTGTAAAGCATCCATTCTCAGAGCGCTGTGCTAACTTTTCCTATTATTTTTCAGACGTTCTCTCGGCTTTCTTCGCACCCGAGTAGATGCAGAATGCTGAGTTATAGTCGTTGTAAGCCACAGCATAATTAAAGTCGCAAAAGTACGCCGGATTTTTGGTAGCAATCGCATCGCCCGCTTTGCACTTATCTGAAATCCCCTCCACAAGCGTGTCATTGTCCGGCCCTAAACAGGCTTTGCCCGTCTGATTGTCACCACACGCGGTGAGCGCAACACAGAACGATAAACCAAATAATATTTTTAAACCCTTATTCATTGTTTCCCCTTGAACGGAATAATGTTAACGCGGCGCAAAAATTTTTTGCAGGCACCTAATGCATAAAAAGCCTTTCAACTGCTCCGGAGCGGCTTTTGGCGGCATCCTGTCGCTGCCCTGAGCCTCCAGCAGCAGAAAATGCCCCGCTATCTTACAAAAATTCCGCCATTCGGGATAACGAAACCGAATATCGCCGGCTATCAGGGCGATGTTTGAAAAGTCTTTTCTTGATTAAAGTTTGATCGATATTCGCCGAAAACTGTGGGTATCCAAGCATCAGGAAGCTAATCTGTGTTCAAAAAATTCAAAGCTCTTACCGAAAAGGTGGCCGAACAGGCTAAGGAAATCGACCGGCTCAGCAATGATTTGCGCGCCATTCGCTCCAACGTAGGGTTTATCGAATTCACGCCCAGCGGTGAAGTTATCTCCGCGAACGAACTGTTTCTCTCCCTTATCGGCTATACCGCAGCTGAGGCAAAAGGCAAACATCACAGGGTTTTCTGTGACAGAGACTTGGTACAGAGCCCTGAATATCGGCAGTTCTGGCAGGACCTTGCCGCCGGAATAGCCCAAAAAGGCACTTTCAAGCGCTTGACCAAGAACCAGCAGGTAATTTGGCTGGACGCTTCCTATTTCCCGGTACTCGACAATAAGGGCAAAGTCACCCGAATTATCAAAATCGCCTCCGATGTAACGCGCGACCAAGAAGACCTGGCCAACAAAAACGCAATGTTTACCGCATTGCATAAATCCCTGGCGGTGATCGAGTTTACCCCCCAGGGAGAAATCATCAATGCGAATGACAACTTTCTGCAAACTGTGGGCTACACGGCCGAGCAAGTGATAGGTCGGCACCACAAGATGTTCTGTGAAGACGACTTTTACCGAATCAATCCGCATTTCTGGGACGAACTTGCTAAGGGTCGGTTCCACTCAGGGCGCTTTCAGCGCCGAGATGCCAAGGGCCGCAGGGTCTGGCTGGAAGCAACCTACAACCCAATTTTCGACGACAATGGCAAAGTCTCCAAGGTGATCAAGTTCGCCTCGGATATTACCCAGCGGGTTGTTGCCGCCGAAGAGGCCTCGGCCGCAGCCGCCGCTACCTCCGAGGAAACCTCACAGATTGCGGTTGGTGCCAGGCAGAGCCTCAGCGGCGCAGTAGCCACTTCTGCCGAAATTGGCGAGCATGTCGCGGATGCGAACCGCAACAGCCAACAGCTCAGCGAGCAGTCCAAAAATATCACCAAGATCGTTACCACGATCAATGCCATTGCCGAACAAACCAACTTGCTCGCCCTCAACGCGGCGATTGAGGCCGCGCGCGCTGGCGAGAGCGGCCGAGGCTTTGCGGTGGTGGCGGATGAGGTCCGCAAGCTTGCCTCGCGCACCAGCGAAGCGACGCAAGAGATTGGTGCGGTAGTGATGGCCAATGCCGAGTTGATCGAAAAAATCCACTCGCAAATGGAAGAAATCAACGGCATGGCTCTCGAATCTCAGGAGCAGCTGTCGGGTGTGACCAATGGTATCTCAGAGGTAGAACAAGGCGTCGCGAATTTCGCCCAGATGGTGCATCAGTTGAACAGCTGAATGTCTAAAAATGAGTCGGATGGCTGCTAGCATGGGTGGAAAAAACGTACCAGGAACTATGGGAACGGGGAGCCCAGTGGTTTAAGAAATACCGCATCGAAGGACTCTCCCTGGGAAATACCTTCAGGGTCGT
>CAZKCY010000262.1:0-4452 GCA_964551155.1 uncultured Marinimicrobium sp.
CTTTGCCACCATGGCGCCACTGCCACCAGCCATAAACGGCCATGGCCATATAGTAAACATTCAGCGCGGATTCCATCAGTAACTGCACATTCCAAAACAGCACTGTGTAAATGGCGGTGCTGGCAAAACCGCAGTACCAGCACCAGCTGTTCTGACGCACCGCCAAAATCAGATAAGCGATGGCTAGCGCCACGGCGATTATTTCCCAGCCTGACATCTGCGCCCAGGCGACTGCGATTTGGTTGGGCGCGGCTTCCGGCATAGATAACTTTTCCGTCATGGAATCAGCTCAGGGCCTCGAAATTAGGTAGAAACTTAGTAACGAACACTGCCTTGCCGTAATTTTCATAGCTGTACTTAATGCCATCACGCAACAAATCCATTATTCGGTCATAATCACCGGTGACGATGGTACAAGTTGGGAAAGTCTCAATTAACACGTCATCGTGACCATTCAACCAATCGATAAACCCCTTAATCGGGGGAATGTACTCTTCGTGAAACGGATACATACTGATTTCGATAGAGAGTTTCATAGCGACCATCCCCTAACAGAAAACTGAATTGAAACCAAAGCTCAAGGGCAAGCTGCGCTTGCCCTTGATGCTGACAGTGGGTTAAAAGCTATAGCTGGCGCTTACGCCGACGACGCGCGGATCACCGTACTGATGATAGGGCTCGGTGGCGTAGCCTTTGCGCGGATCGTTGCCGAAACTGCCAAAACCGCGGGTCTGATAATCTTCATCGGTCAGGTTGCGCCCCCAAAGCGCCAGCTCCCAGTCTTCGGCGGTGTAGCCGAGGCGCAAATTTAGCAGCTCATAGGCATCGGATTTGGCCTCATGGCGGCTGGAAAAGAAGAAAGCGTCTTTGCCTTCCACTTCCACGCGCGCATACCAGCGCTCGGTAATGTTCACCAAAGCCCCCACCGCGAACTGGTAGTTAGGGGCATGAGGCAGCTCATGTCCGCTCAAATCAAAAGGCTCGCCGGTTTCTTGGTCGGCCTGAGCGTGGGCAAAGCTGGCGAAGTTTTCGAACTCGCTCCGCAACAATCCAACACTGGCGAACAGCTGAGTGCGCGCATTAGCCTGCCAGTTCAATTCCGCCTCCAGCCCATAGCTGTTGCCGGCGGCGGCGTTGGTGGTGTAGTCGATAAAACGGCAGGGGCACAGCTCGCCTTCGATAGGGCGAACCAGCGACTGTTTGGTCTGGACGTCGCTGCGATCTTGATAAAACTCTGCCACTTGGGTCTGCAATCGATTGTCAAAAGCGACGCTCTTTATACCCGCTTCGTAATTCCACATGGTTTCAGTAAAGAACTCGCGATCGACCGCTGGAATATCCTGATTGCTATTGAAACCTCCAGCTTTATAGCCTCTAGAGGCCAAAGCATAAATCAGCGTATCCGTCTCGGTGCGGTATTCCAGCGCAAGCTTCCCGCCCCACATGTCTTCTTGAGGCTCAAAGGTTGCACCGTCGCTGTCAGCGTAGTCAGCTTCGCGCTCTTCATAGCGCAAACCAGTGACCAGCTTCCACTGTTGCGCCAAGGGAATATCCAATTGGCCGTACAAGGCTTCATTCTTAGTAGCAAAGTCGCTGAGGAAAATATCTGTGATATATACCTGATTCTCACCTAAATAGGTGTATTCACGCCGTAGATTTTCGCTTTGATCACGAATGTAAACACCCGCCACCCAACCCAGCTCGTCGGCGCTATTGCTGGATACCAGGCGCACATCGGCGGTGGTGTTGCGGTTGTCGCGCCGATAATTATCGAAAGAGCTGTAGCCGTCGTAAATGCAGTCAAAGTCGATACACAAATCTTCGTAAGCCCAGTCCTCGTCGTAGCCGTATTCCAAATCCGAATTGGCGTGACTGAACAAAGTGACCAGCTGATACGCCTCCCGAGCCTGAAAGCGCGTGCTTACCGATACCGCCAAGGTTTCCTGGCGATCGTGACCCGGTTGGTCAGACAAGGTGGTGCGAGTATTATCGAGCGAGAAGGCATCATAGCCATTGTCGACATCCACATACAGAGTCGTGACATCCAGCTGTAAATCTTCGTTCGGCTGCCAGCTCACTTTGGCACGGGCAGTTCGCTCGTCGAAGTTCTGGTTGTCGTCGATGCCCAAAAAGGCGTTTTCCTGATAACCATCGCTCTTGTGCTGCTCCAACGCCAGGCGAAAGCCCAGCTGATCGTTGACCGGTCCGCTGACCACGCCGCTGAAAGTGCGGCTATCGTATTGCGCGACAGTGCCTTTGATTTCCCCACCAAAATTCTTTGTGGGCTGCCCGGACACCATATTGATCAAACCGGCCAAGGCGTTGGCACCATACAGAGTACCTTGGGGGCCGCGCAGGATTTCAATCTGCTGAATGTCCAAGGTAGTGGCGGCTCCGCCTATACCGGTCAAATCTATACCATCGACAATCAAGCCGACTGAGGGGTTGATAGGTTCGACAAACTGACTGCGCTCGCCAATGCCGCGAATCTGGAAGAAGCGGCCGCGCGAAGCACCGGTGGAAAAATTGACATTGGGCGCTAAATTCAAAACTTCCGCCAGGTGCTCAGCATTGCGATTCTCGATGGCTTCGGCATCGATCACACTGACGCTGGCAGCCAAATCCAAAGCTTGAGCCTGGCGAAAATCGGCGGTAACCAGAATTTCTTCGGTAATTTCGGCTCCGGCCAAATCTTGGGGCTGCCCAAAAGCCGACATCGCCGGCAGGACACCAATCAAAGCAAGCGCCAGAGAGGAAATATAGTGAAGTTTCATAGAGTCTCCAATAAATCAATCATGGGAGACCCGGAATGCGAGCGGAAGCGTATCTGGATATGAGAGAAAGATCCTATCCCTACGCCGGCATTAACCGGATCAGGTTCAACGGGTCCGTCTAAGACAAACCGACACTCCGGCTTATCTCTCCGACATCTCAGGCGCCAGCCGCAATAGCCTTTGCCTCCCCGAGGATGCCGCCATCTTACCTGCTTTTCGATTTGAGCGCGAGCTCACACATGGCTCGCAAGGGCTCTACGCGCCGGCCAGCTCTTTCCGCCAAATTCTCTCGCTTCTTTTCCCTTTTCCCTTTTTCCTTGACAGTCCCGCCCACTTCAAATACTGTACATTCAAACAGTTTTTACCAACCACCTGGAACGAGGGCAAGATCATGGCCGTTATCGCCGTTTGGCAATGTGATAGGGATGGAAGTATGTTTGAAGACAAAAAGCAAGCCGAAGAGCACGACAAATATCTGGAGCTAGCGGCCAACATCACCCAGCTAATAGAAGCCGAAATCGAGGGCGTCAGCGAAGCTCACAGCGAAGCCATTGGCCTGCTGTTGGCCAAACGGCGCGAGCCCCTGGCGAAGGCCTGCAAAGGCAAGCCAGAAATTTTGTTGGAGCCGTTCGAGGAGCCGGAAAGCAAACAACTGAATGCTAGTGCCTCAAACAGCACAGGATCAGATAACGGCGGCCAAAACATAACGGCTTTTGCCGCCAATCAGTAGCTGCTTTAGCGCCGACAAATAACTCCCCTCAAAAATGCTTTTCGCCACTGCATCTACCCTCAACGGGTGCGGTGGTTTTTTTAGTTTAATGCTAACGGCTAGATTATTCATTGCCACAATTGGCCACAATTGAACGCTGCCCTGCCTTTTTTAATCCCTAGCTTTAACAACTTCCTTTTGTTTAATAAGCCTGAAGCCGGCACACACTGCCGCCAACAATCAGCCAACAATAGGATTCAAGCCATGAAAAAGTCACTCGTTATTTCCGGCCTGGTTGCCGCCAGCCTAAGCACCCCCAGCTCCGCGGCCCAAACCGCCGAAGAGCGCAAACTGGGGCTCAAGCAATTTGGGTTTAGCTCGGCTCTTGTCGCTGCCGGAGCTGCTGCTGGACCCGTTGGCCTGGCAGTCGGCGGTGTAGCCGCAATCCTGGTCAGCAATCAATTGCAGAAAACCGAGCACGAAAATCAGCTCAAACGCCAAAAAGAGCTGGTTAGAGCAGAACTGCTCGAGCGCCAGCAGGAAGACCAACGGCAAGAATTTGCCCGCGCTCAGGCCCGTCAATTGGCGCTTGAGGAAATGCCTACAGAAGTGTTGTTTCAGGCCGGTAAAGACGAGTTGGAACCACGCAACCTTGAAGCCATAAAACAGCTTGCTCAAGTCATGCAGAAATACCCTGAATTGCGGGTGCGTCTAATTGGCCATGCGGACGCTCGCGGCACCGAAGGCTACAACCAAATTCTGTCCGAATATCGTACCCTGGGTATCGAAGAACGGCTTCGCAGTGCCGGCATCTCAGTCGAACGCATCGAACGCCAAGCCTTCGGTGCCGATCGTGCCCGCGCGCCAAAGGGTGACCTGGAAGGTTACGCATTGGATCGCCGAGTGACCATTGAATTGATTGACTCTGATGAGTCCAGGGAAAGAAATCTGGCAAAGGCTCACTGAGCC
>CAZKCY010000263.1:0-4399 GCA_964551155.1 uncultured Marinimicrobium sp.
AATTATCCGCTAAAGATTGAACAAACCCAATTCAGCCTCAACGAATACCAGCTGTTCGTCGAACAAAACCGCGAGGACATAGAGCAACTGACTCGCAAACGCCAGCGGGCTTTTGATGAAGAACTGGCGCGCTGGCATGCCGATGGCCAGTTCGACTATCAACCGCCCGAGGTTCAAGACCAAGAGGCTGAGACTGAAATTCCCGAAGATGCCATACGCGTGGACAGTTCGGTATCGGGGAGTGTTTGGCAGTCGCAAGTTAACGAAGGCGATAGCGTCGAAGCCGGCCAGGTCTTGCTGATTCTGGAATCCATGAAAATGGAAATCAGTATTCCAGCACCCTGCAGCGGTACGGTGACTCGCTTGCTGAAGTCGGCGGGTGCGCGCGTGGAGGCCGGTCAAACCTTGGTTCTGTTGCAGGAGCAATAACCCGGTCTCAATCCCGGATCTATCGGCGGTCCGGGATTTCAATCAACCCCTGAGCGAATTCCCGCTCGGTTTCGCCCAAGCTACTGCATTAGCTTTTTCGGCATGTCTCTCAGCGAAAATATTCATGCGCAGACCTTCGACTCAAACAATTAATTTGTAATTAATAAAAACTTTGTAATAACTTCATCGTTCAAATTGGCGCAATTTTCTCCCGTCCCGTTAAAAAAATCCCTCCGTCCTAGCTTTCTGTGATCTCTCTGTGATCTCGAATATTTACCGCCTCGTATCTGGCGATGTAGTCCTTACCCCAAGAACCAGAATCAGGAGCTATATCAATGAACATTGTCTATAGAAGTATAGGAATACTTACCTTTGCGTTCGGCCTGGCCGCCTGCGGCGGCAGCGACGATCCGGAGCCAAACCCGATAGCACCGCCTTTTGAAAGCGTCGTCGATGTGGCAATTGACAACGGCAACTTCACCACCTTGGTCACCGCACTCGAAGCGACTGGACTGGATGAAACCCTGGACGATCCCGACGGCAACTTTACCGTTTTTGCCCCTACCGATGAAGCCTTCGCCCTGCTGGGCGAGGAAACCATCAACGCTCTGCTGGCCGACACCGACACCCTGTCGAATATCCTGCTCTACCATGTGGTAACCACCGAACTGGATTCGGAGGCCGCTATTGACGCTGCCGGCACCACAGTCGAAATGGCCAACGGTAACAGTGTCGGCCTATCACTCTCGGGCGAATCTCTGCTGGTGAATCTGTCCACCGTGACTATGACCGATGTCGAAGCCGACAACGGCGTTATCCACGTGCTTGACGCCGTGTTGATGCCGCCGGCCGAGCCAGGCGAACCGACCCAAACCATCACCGAGATAGCGGCTGGAACCGAAGACCTGTCGACTCTGGTCACCGCTTTGCAGACCGCCGGACTCGACGCGACGCTGGACAACGCCGACGCGACTTTTACCGTGTTTGCACCCACCAACGCCGCCTTTGAAGTCTTGGGGCAGGAAAACATCGAGGCCCTTCTGAATGATGCTGAAGCCCTCGAGGCGGTATTGCTGCAGCACGTTATTGCCGAGGCGCAAATCAATTCAATCAATGCCTACGCCGCTAACGGCACCTCAGTGGAAGCGGCCAACGGCGCTATGCTGCCGGTCAGCATCGAAAACAAAATGTTGAAAGTTGGTGGCGCCACCGTGACCATGACCGACATCTACGCCACCAACGGCGTGATTCATGTGATCGACGCGGTGATTGTCGGCGATCTCGAACTGCCCGCACCGCCTATGTCGGTCGTCGATGTCGCCCGCGACAATGGCAATTTCGACACTTTGGTAGCCGCCCTCGAGGCGACCGGTCTGGATGCGACTCTGGATGACCCAGAGGCCAGCTTCACCGTCTTTGCGCCCACCGACGATGCCTTTGCGGCCCTGGGTCAGGACACCATTGACGCCCTGTTGGCAGACACCGAAACCCTTTCCGACATTCTTCTGTACCATGTAATCAGCGGCAGTGAAATTCTGGCCGCCGATGCCATAGCGGTCGCCCAGGCCGAAGACTCCCTGGTCCAAATGGCCAACGGTGACAATACCGGCCTGTCGCTCGATGGCGAAACCCTGCTGGTCAACACCTCGAGCGTCACCTCAGCCAACGTCATGGCCGACAACGGGGTGATTCATGTGATCGATAAAGTACTGATGCCGCCCGCAGAAAAAGGCACGCCCACCGACAACATAGTGGAGACCGCTATCAACGCCGGCAACTTCACTACCCTGGTTGAGGCTCTGCAGGCAGCCGGCCTGGATTCGACCCTGGCCAACGAAAACGAAACCTTCACAGTGTTCGCGCCCACCGACGCGGCTTTCGACAAAATCGACGACGCCACTCTCAATGCCTTGATCGCCGACGTTCCGGCGCTGACTCAGGTACTGCTGCAGCATGTGATAGTCGGCGCGGAGGTGGATTCGGTCACCGCTTTTACTCTCAATGGCACCAGCGTCAATACCGAGTCCGGCGAGGATGTGACGGTTGAGATAGTCGATGGCATGCTGCAGATCCAAGGCTCCACCGTCACTATGTACGACGTCTACACCAGCAATGGCGTTATTCATGTGATCGATACCGTCATTACTGAAACCCTGAACTAACTCCAAAAACCCCCAACCCGCAGCTAGCCCTTAGGCCCGGTTCTAATCCGGGCCTTTTTTGCCATTATCCTGCGCCTTCGGCTTGTGATAGCCTTATCCTTGAAATATTGGGGTCGGGCCAGCGCAGCCAGTTTCGCTATCTCGATTCGCCCCAATGATCTAATGCCGCTCGCCATACGTAAAACGAATTACACCAGACCTAGGGACTAGGCTAACTGCGAGCGAGGCACAGCATGTTACAGACCAAGGCGAAGCCAATGAGTGAGTACAAACCTGGCAAGGCAGAGGGCCCCGACTGGCCCACACTGCTGGCTAGGGTCGCAAAAGAAGGTGACCGGCAGGCTTTTCGGGAAATTTACAGCTATTTTGGTCCGCGCATTAAGGCTTATGCCATCAACCAAGGCATGAACCAGCAGGCCGAAGAACTGGTCCAAGAGGTCATGATCAGCGTCTGGCGCAACGCCGATAAATACACCTCCTCGCTGGCTTCGGCCTCCACCTGGATTTTTACCATTGCCCGCAATCAGCGTATTGATCTGCTGCGCAAGAAAAACCGTACCAAGGCGGAACTGGCGGTGGACACCGAAGAGCTGTGGCAGATTCCCACGGAAGATACCACCATTCGTTCTATTCAGGCCGGCTCCACCGAGAAGTCCGTGCGAGCTTCGATTGACACCTTGCCCGAGGAGCAGATGATTGCGGTGCGCAAAGTGTATTACGAAGGTAAAACCCATCAGGAAGTTGCGGCCGAGCTCAATGTGCCCTTGGGCACCTTGAAAGGCCGTCTGCGCCTGTCGATGAAGAAATTGCGTGTTATGTTAGAGGCAAAAGATCTATGAGTGCCCATCACCCCGACGACATACTGTTGCTGGATTATTCGGCTGGCAGTCTCTCGCCCCCCTTGGCCTTGGCCACGGCGGTGCACTTGAGCTATTGCCGCTCTTGTCGGGAACAGCTGAAAAAGTTGAACGCGGTGGGAGGTGTGTTGCTGGAAGAAGCCACGCCTGCGAGTCTGGACGAATCCACGTTCGACCAGCTGATGAGCAAAATCGACGCTCAACCCAAAGCCGACCTCGAGCAGAATTCTCAGCCTTCGGCCAGAGCCGCGTCAGTCAATGGCTACACCAATCCGCTGAACCGCTATTTGACGGAGCCTTTGGACCAGCTGGAATGGATTCAACAGACGCGCGAAATCGGCAAATACGACTTGACGGACAAACTGAAAGTCCGGGGTTTTAAAGTCGCGTTGCAGAAGATCAAGGCCGGGGCCAAGGTGCCCACGCATACCCACAAAGGCACGGAAGTAACTATCGTACTGCAGGGCAGCTTTTCGGATGAGCTGGGGGTTTATCACCAGGGCGACTTCGTCGCTCGAGATCCGAGCCACAAACACAGCCCCAGGGCTATGCAAAATGAAGACTGCATCTGCCTGACGGTGCTCGACGCTCCGCTGAAATTCACCGGCCCTTTTATGCGCTTGTTAAACCCTTTTATGTCCTGGCTTGATTAAGCCAAGCCTGACAACTTAACCTCGAACGCAAAACTGGTACAAAAAAAAAGCCCGCTTAGAAAGCGGGCTTTTTTGTTTGAGAGCGCTGGAACAACTTACTCCTCGGAAGCAGCTTCCTCGGGCGCTTTGTTCTCAGGCTTCTCGTCGGAGTCGACTTCTTTAATCGACAACTTGATGCGACCGCGCTGATCCACGTCCAGACACTTGACCTTAACGATCTGGCCTTCTTTCAAGTAGTCGTTGACGTCGTTGACCCGCTCGTCGGCGATCTGTGAAATGTGCACCAGACCGTCTTTGC
>CAZKCY010000264.1:0-2821 GCA_964551155.1 uncultured Marinimicrobium sp.
TGGTATACATTCTTATAACGGCCCCGACACCCGGAGGCGAGCTGATTAGTAGAACCGCTATCGGTATCAGCGCTGCACCACCTCCCGAGCCAGAGGCGTAACCGGCAAAACTACACGCGAAAAAGAAAGGGGGCTTAAAGCCCCCTTTGTTTTTTGATCTCTTCCTGAACTTCTTCCAGCCGACGGGGCCAAGGGCCAGCTTTTCGCTGGGCTTCCGGCAACTGCTCCACAGCTCGGCGCGCTTCGGCGCTGGTTTGGTATCTTCCCACTACCACCACATACCAGGGCTTTCCCTGACGCTCAGTCTGATAGCGCAATAGTTGAGCCCGATTGGGTTGGCGAGTCATGTAGTCGCGCACCGAACGCTCCGAGTGAGCGCCGAGCAACTGCAGGGTATAGTCGCCCGGACGCCAGGAAAGCAGGATTTGTTCGTCCTCCGGCAACTGCGGGAGCTCAACCCTCGGCTTTTGAACAGGCGCGGGCTCAGTCTTGGGCTCCAAAGGCGGTACCGCGGTCTGCTCCTCAGGCGCAGTGGCAGAGGCTTGCGGAAGGTCGGGCTCAGCCTCAACCACCGGGGAGGGGATCGATTCCGCGGCTTGGCGCTGCGCACCAGAGTTCTCGCCGGTAGCCTCCGCGGCTGTCTCGGGCTGCTCCGGCGACACCAACAAATCCAAAGGCTGGGTTAGACGCGCCTCTTCAGCTCGGTCGATCTCCACCGGCGAATCAGACTGCAGCGGGCGAACAGGCTCCGCGCGCTCATCAGCCAGCTCGGGCTCGTCGACAGGCGCCACCTCATCATTGCCACTGTAAAGATAAGCCATCATCAGCAAGCCCAACAACAGAGCAATGGACACTATGTGAACCAGCGGCAACTTGGGCCTGGCTTTCTCCGCCGGAGGCTGTATCGACTCCAGCAGCCATTGGTGTGCGGCCTGATGCAGAATGGAAAGGCGTCCCTCGGCCCGCCGCCACCAGGGCTCGACCAGCAATTCGTTAAATAGCTCGGGACCGATATAGCCAGCAGCCTCCATGCGGAAATTCAAATAGTCAGTGGCTTCCGCTAGCGTAAATGGCTCCAGGTAGAAGTCGTGAATGAGCAGATCCTGCAGCTGAAACTGGTCCAGCCGATTGGCGAGCTGAGGTTCGGCGAATAACACAATGTGAAGCCTACGGCCCCCGGGATCCTGCCCCTGCAGAAGGCTAGTTAGCTCACCCAGGGTTTGCTCATTCAAGTGCTGAGCATCGTCAATTATCACTAGCGCCAAGCTATCCAACTCGTCCGCAGACTGGCTAAACCGGCGCAGACTGGCCAACAACTGTCCTATGGAAGCCTGGGGACTGGATAACAGGCTAAAACAATCCGCGATTTCTGTAAGAATATCGAGCGAGCTGCAATCGGAGCTGGCATTGAGCAGGCATATTTCGTCCTCGGGCTCAAAGCTGTTACCCAGTTCGCGCGCCAGACGGCTTTTGCCGCTGCCCGGCTCTCCCAGCACTACTAACAGGCTGGCGCTAAATTGGCAAAGGTGCTCCAACTTGTCGAGCAACTGACGACGCTGACCACCGCCGTAAAAGGAAATTTGCGCATCGCTCCGGAAAGGGTCGCCATCCAATCCGTAATACTGGCGATAGTCAGCAGGGTTTTGGCCGGAAGCGCTCAGGGGAGCACGGGTGTTATCGGGCGTCATGGGTACCGATCCCAAAATGGGTTGGAGTTGGGTTGGACGCCCGGGCTATAGGCCGGATTGCAAATGCGATAAACCGGGCGATCTAGAGCAAGCCTTAAAACCACATTTTTTAAACAAGAGCGCCGACAAGATAAGCGCGGCCGGCGCTGTTTGGTACTACTGAGCCCGGCAAGCGTAAAAAGTTTCCTGCAACATAGCAGGCTCTATATCGCTAGTGGTAACTGCGCGGCCCATGGCTTCCAACAGCACCAATCTTAAACGGCCATCCAGTACTTTCTTATCAACCCCCATAAGGGCGATAAAATCGTCTGGCGTCATATCCGCTGGAGCTTTGACCGGTAACTGGCAGCGCTCGAGAAGGGCGATGATTCGCGCGAGTTCCGATGCGTTGATAGCGCCTCTGCGGTGGGACAGATCGGCCGCCATAACCATTCCAGCAGCGACCGCCTCGCCGTGCAGCCAGTTCCCGTAACCTTGAGCAGTCTCGATGGCGTGGCCGAAGGTGTGGCCCAAATTGAGAATTGCCCTTATGCCACCCTCGCGTTCATCCAGCGCCACAACTCGGGCTTTGTTTTCGCAGGATCGTTTTACCGCATAGGCCAGCGCCTGGCTATCGCGCGCCAGAAGAGCTTCCATATTGGCTTCTAACCATTGGAAAAATTCATAATCGCAAATCAGGCCATACTTGATAACCTCGGCGATACCGGCGGCCAATTCCCGAGCGGGTAAAGTCTCGAGTACTCGGGTATCGGCGAGCACCGCTTGAGGCTGATGAAAAGCCCCAATCATGTTCTTGCCCAGCCTGTGGTTTACGCCCGTCTTACCGCCCACTGAAGAGTCGACCATTGCCAGCAAAGTAGTGGGTACCTGAATAAAATCCACACCCCGCTGATAACAGGCAGCGGCAAAGCCGGCCATATCGCCCACCACCCCGCCGCCCAAGGCAATCAGCGTAGTAGTCCGATTGTGCCGGGCGCTCAACAGGTTATCAAAAATCCGATTGAGAACTTCCAGATTTTTGTGGGCCTCGCCATAGGGCAGAATCGTGGCGTCCACCTGAAAATTCTCTAGACTCTCGGTAAGCGACTGCAAGTAGAGAGGTGCTACAGTGTCGTTAGTGACCATGAGGACTT
>CAZKCY010000264.1:2831-4394 GCA_964551155.1 uncultured Marinimicrobium sp.
TAGAGTGTGAACTCGGCACATGGAATGAGATCCAGCCCGGCGTCGAGCTGCACCTGTAATGCTGCACTGCGTACGTCCCGGGCGACCTGCTGTAGTTCATCGGCCGTGGCACGGCTGGACCAGTAGCGTTCAATAATCCGTTTGAGTTCTTCCTGATTCTTGTGAGCCTCGCCATCGGGCAGAATAGTGGCGTCCACCTGAAAGCCCGCTAGGCTTTCGGTAAGCGATTGTAAGTAGAGGGGGGCTACAGTGTCGTTAGTGACCAAGTGGACTTGTTGACCGCGAATATGATCAGTCAGCAACGCAGGCGTATTGAGCAACCGCTCGCCAATGTAGATCGGATAGCTGCGTTCTGCGAGTTCGACAGTGAGTGTTTGCATAATAGAGGTTAAGGCTCGTAATCTTTGAGCCCTGATGTTACCACAATCAGCCCAGTTCGCGGGCGCTAGCCACTAAGCTGGCGATTTCCTGAGCCACCAATCTGGGAGGACGGCGATCGGTGGTGACGATAAAATCCGCAACTTCCCGATACAAGGGATCGCGCTGCTGGAGAAGATCGATAATTTTCTTACGTGGGTTGTCGACCTGCAACAAAGGTCGCTTTTTATCGCGCGCGGTGCGCTCCACAAGTTGTTCTATAGCCGCCGTTAAATAGCAGACATAGCCCGCCTTTTGCATCACTACGCGATTTTCCGGCCGGAGCACTATACCCCCACCAGTGGCGATAACCGCGCCCGGCTCGGCAGCGAGCTCAGCCAAGACCGCGGACTCGCGATCTCGAAACCCGCTTTCGCCCTCCACATCGAAGATCCAGGGAATATCGGCCCCGGTGCGCTCTTCGATAACCTTGTCGGTATCGCGAAAGCGCGCCTTAAGTTCGCTTGCGAGGAGTCGGCCAATGGTGGATTTGCCGGCCCCCATGGGGCCGACAAGAAAGACATTAACTTTGGACATCAATTAGTCAGGGTATCGGCCATGATTTTGGGAGTGATGAAGATCAGCAATTCGCGCTTCTCTTCGCTGGTCACGTCGCGCTTAAACAATCTGCCCAAAAAAGGCACATCGCCCAAAACCGGCACTTTATCCTCACCTTTGATCTGCTCAACTTGGAATATGCCGCCCAGAACCACTGTCTGACCATTGGATACCAAAACCTTGGTCTGAACTTCGGTGACATCGATCGAAGGTATACCGGTGGCCTGATTGAGAGCGCCGACAGTATCCTGATTGATCACCAAGTTCATGATGATACGGTTATCCGGAGTGATCTGAGGCGTCACATCCAGCTTCAAAACCGCTTCTTTGAAAGAAGTGGTGGTCGCACCGCTAGCGGAAGCCTCCTGATAAGGGATTTCGGTACCCGACTCAATAGTTGCCCGCTGTTTATCACCGGTAATGACTTTGGGCTGAGAGACGATTTCGGCATAGCCGGTGTTTTCCAGCGCCGACAGCTCCATATCGATAAAGGCGCTGTCAGTTAGGACACTGAAGGCGAAACTGCCGGCACTGTCGGCCACACCTAGATCGACCATTAAACTCTCATTGACATTTGGAGCGCCGGTC
>CAZKCY010000265.1:0-1265 GCA_964551155.1 uncultured Marinimicrobium sp.
GGGCCTGACCATGCGCGGATGGCTACATGATAGATTCGCCAGTCTCGGTGCCAGGTGGCTAAGGCATCCTAGAACACGTAAATGAAGCCGATGCCGACTTCGGCTTCATAGTCGTTGCGAGCTACGGGGCTGTCCGTAATGTCGCTACTGTAGCGCTCATAGAGCACCTCGCCGAAAATCTGCCAATTTTCGTTGATGTAATTGCGATAATTGTAGTGGGCGCCAATCGAGCGAAACCCTCCGCTCAGATAGGTCTCATCCAGCCCCGATGCAGCTGCCTGCATTGAGTTTACGCCAAACTGTTCGTTGGCAAGATCGCTATCGTGAAAAACCGCGACGACAGAAAATTCAGAACCGGATCCGTCGGTCCGCTCGCCGAAGCGACGACCCACGCCAAAAATACCAAGGCTGCCGTTTTCACCGGCTACAACCCGGCCATCCAGCCAATAACGCCAATCAGCATCGAACGCACGACGCGCCTGGAGTACGAGCTCAACGCCCTCATCGGTAGTGCCGAGTCCGTCCAAATGCCCCTCATCGGAATCACTTTCTTCGCGACCCTCATCGAAGCCCAAAGTCGCTTCTAACAACCACTTGTCATCGCGAAGACCACGCCAACCCAGCGCTTCACCGGCAAAGTAGAAAATATTATCTCCGCTCCGCCATTGCACCGCCCCAGCAGGCTGGGCTTCGAAGCCGAATTCGTCCGACCCTTCGTAGGCAGATTCATATTCAACGCCCAGGCCCAACCCAAAGCTCCAGCCGTCCTCTCCCCTCGAGAAATCATCGAGCGAAGGTAAAGGCACCAAAGCTGCTTTATCTTCCTGTGCTAATGCTGTTTGAAAGCAGAGCGCAGGTATGAACAATGCCAACGCCAAACCTGTAACCTTTTTCATTTAGATTCCTCCACCACATGCGTTCTATAAAGACTTCTTTGAGTATAGTACTTAAAGCGTTTGTGAGCAGATCACACACCACCTAACATTGCCAGCATCGCTTTCCTCAACTAACTTAAAAGCTTCTTTAGTCGCTTAGGCGAACAACTCTGAGGAGCAAGGCAGATGGGCGTTCAACGGGATTACTTTCAGTTACGGCCGGAAGTCGAAAAGGCTTATGGCTACACCCATGCCGTTAAAATCGGCGATGAAATCAAGATTTCAGGCGCGGTAAGTATGGATGATCAGGGCGTGCCGACGGCCGCTGGCGACATTGAGCAACAGATGAAGAACGTCTATGCCGACCTGAAGAAGGTTCTCGCGCATTAT
>CAZKCY010000265.1:1275-4382 GCA_964551155.1 uncultured Marinimicrobium sp.
GTGAAAGGTCTGGCGTTGCCGGAATTCATGGTCGAGATTGAGCTCGAGGCGCGGATCTGAACGCCAGCTAAAAAGCTGACAAAACGCGTCGGCAGCATCGCGTTGCGTACATACTCTGTTATACTAGCGCGCTAATTTTAAGCGTCTTGTGTACGCACCATGCGCCTCGCCACGCGACCTCCGAATAAGTGAACAAAACAATGTCTGAATCAAGCCCTGCAAACACGCCAGAAACAACGCCAACCGTGCGTCACTTTAACGAACTTAAGCTGTCCGATGCGCTGTTAAGCAGCCTGAACGACGCTGGGTTCGAGCAAATGACCGACGTACAGGCATTCAGTTTGCCGAAGATTCTGCGTGGTGAAGATGTCGTGGTGCAGGCGGAAACCGGCTCTGGTAAAACCGTCGCCTTTGCCTTGGGCCTATTGTCGAAGCTGGATACCAACTCCTTTGCTCCCCAGGCGCTGGTACTATGCCCCACCCGTGAGCTCGCTGAGCAGGTCGCTGAAGCGATTCGTGGCTTAGCCAAGTCCTTGGCAAACGTTAAGGTATTAACGCTTTGTGGTGGCGCCCCTTCGCGGGTACAGTCGGCATCCCTTGAACATGGTGCCCATGTTCTGGTCGGGACGCCAGGCCGCGTATTGGACCATTTACAAGCTGAGCGCTTAAACCTGGCGCAGTTACAAACCTTGGTTCTCGATGAAGCCGATCGCATGCTTGAAATGGGCTTTCAGGATGAGTTAGCCGGTATTATCGCGAAGACGCCCGATGTGCGCCAGACCTTACTCTTTAGCGCGACCTACCCGCAAGGTATCCGCCAACTGACGAAACAGGTGTGTACCGATGCTGAAATCATCAAAGTAGCAGCAAGCAAAACGCAAACCTCAATTCAGCAAAGCTTCTATCAGTTAGGAGATGCCTCACCTGCGCAGGCGGTACGAGCGTTACTACTGGAGTTGCAGCCGGGCAATTGCATGGTGTTCTGCACCACCAAAGTTGAAACCCAAAGCATTGCTGATGCGCTCAAAGGCAAAGGATTCAGCACCCTTGCACTGCACGGTGATTTGGAACAAAAAGATCGCGATCAAACCATGGTGCAATTTGCCAACGGCAGCGGGCGCGTCTTAGTCGCCACCGACCTCGCCGCGCGCGGTTTGGATATTGCCGAACTCGATTTGGTCATCAATGTCGGCATGGCGCACGATCTAGCGACCCACACCCACCGCATCGGCCGTACCGGGCGCGCGGGTGCCGAAGGCCTTGCAGTCACGCTCATTGGCGCGAAAGATGATTACAAGATGCGCATGCTCGAAGACACGCTCTCGGCTCCCATTAAGTTGCTCGAGTTACCCGCTCTGAACTCCGCCGCACGCCCCTTACAGGCCGAGTACACAACAGTGCAAATCAACGGCGGCAAGAAACACAAATTGCGTCCAGGTGATATTGTCGGCGCTCTTACGCGCGACAAAAAACTGAGTGTCGAGGATATTGGTAAGATTAAAGTGCAAGCACAGTGGGCTTATGTGGCGGTAAAGACCTCGAAGCTAAATCATGCGCTCGCATTAATTAATAACGACAAAATCAAAGCGAAACGCTTTCGGGCATGGGCGTTGTAACACGCCGATTCACGCAAGGACTACAGACGATGGCTAATGTATTAATTAATTATGTAGAGCTGCCAGCAACCAACATAGAAGCGACGAAAAAGTTTTTCACCGACGCCTTTGCTTGGAGCTTCGTGGACTACGGTCCCGATTACGCCGCCATTCAGGGAGCGGGATTAGATGGCGGCTTTTATCGTTCAGAGCTCACGGCAACCACTGCACAAGGGAGCGCTTTGGTGGTGCTTTACAGCAGTGCCCTAGAGCAAGCTCAACAGGACGTTGAGAAAGCTGGTGGCACCGTCGTTAAGCCTATCTTTGACTTTCCCGGTGGCCGTCGCTTTCATTTTACCTGCCCCAGCGGCAACGAATACGCCGTGTGGTCTGAGTCTTAAGCCTGCCATTCAGGACGCAACAGGCTCAGGGTATACCAGCCCTGATAATGGCCGTCTTTTTTGATGGTGTCGCGCGCTAAGCCTTCAACCCTGAAGCCAAAGGCGTCCTGGTAGAACTTCAGCGCGCGCGGATTAGATTCAAAGACATTTAAGTCGATACGGTGAAAGTTCAGTTCTTCGAAACCTTTCTTAAGTATCGCGGCAAACATCGCTCGCCCATACCCCGCCGAACGTGTTGTTGGATCAACCATCGCTACGCCGATATGGCCGAAGTCGTTTTGCCGGTCAATGCGGGTGAAATGCACCATACCCACCGCCCGGCCATCCACGCAGTACTTAAAACACAGTCGTACATTCGGGTCGCCCGCCGTTTCCACAAAAAAAGCCTCAAAAACCTCGCGCTTAAGCGGGTAACCAAAAGCATTTCCGCACACCTTAAAATGGTCCTCCGGATCAGCCAGCCAACCCGCCACCATCTCAAAGTCCTCTTTCTCCAGCGCTACTAACATCACACAATTCTCCCGCCCCAACCAACAAAAAAGGCCGCCCAAAGGCGACCTTCTCTAACGGTTGTAGTTTTATCGAATAACCAATAACCAACAACCAATAACGCTTTAGCTTTTTAAAGCTTACCGGCGTTCTTAGACAGGTAGTCAGCTACGCCTTTAGCGTCAGCTTTCATACCTTCATCACCTTCTTTCCAGCCAGCTGGGCATACATCGCCGTGTTTCTGGTGGAAGTTCAGTGCGTCGACCAAACGGATCATTTCGTCAATGTTACGGCCTAATGGCAGGTCGTTAACGATCTGGTGACGTACAGTGCCGTCTTCGTCGATCAGGAATGATGCACGGAAAGCAACGCCAGCTTCTGGGTGCTCAACGTCATACGCTTTACAAATAGTGTGCTTAACGTCAGCTACCAGTGGGTATTTAACTTCACCGATACCACCATTTTCTTCACTGGTGTTACGCCATGCGTTGTGGGTGAACTGTGAATCGATAGAAACACCGATGACTTCAACGCCACGCTTTTTGAACTCTTCTAAACGGTGATCAAATGCGATCAACTCAGAAGGACATACGAACGTGAAGTCCAGCGGATAGAAGAATAC
>CAZKCY010000266.1:0-4370 GCA_964551155.1 uncultured Marinimicrobium sp.
GGCACTCGTCGCCCATCTGGATCGCCTGGGCGCTCATCGCCCGGACGTCGACCGTTCGGAAAACCTGCCAGATCATTGCCGACAACACCAAAAGGCGATTGCTCGGCGGCTGGAACTGCGGGAATCCCAGTGTTCAGACGCAGCATTTCAGACGGGGTCACAGTGGCCTGTTGATTCACACCTTCAAAACCGGTCAGGAAGGCGGTCACCAAATCGTTGCGGGGGAAATTGGTGGGCGCCAGGGTTTCAATATTGGTTCCCAAGGTGGTATTGACGGCGTCTCTAAACAGAATGTTTAGTAGTTCAGGCAGAGTCGGGTGAGTAACATAGTCGATGAACTGACCATCCTTGCTGGGCTCGGCACTGGAGAAGCTATCCTTGTCCTTTAAACCGATAACCAGTTCGTTAACCAGCGGATTGCCTAGACGGGACACCTGAGTCAGGGCGCCACCATTGATTTCGGTATCGTTGAACGAAGGACGGCGATTCAAGATGCGCGCTTGCGGCAGGCTGGCTGTGGTCCATGCGCCAATGGTGCCGTTGCCATCGCCAACTAGACAGTTTTTGGGAATTTCCAGTGCCAGAGCGGTAACGTTTTTATCACGCAGGTCGTCGTGGACCTCAGTCTGGGTGATACCGCCAGGGAAGCCATCGCCATCGCCGGCACCGGGCGCGCTGTCACCCTCCACAGGAACGTAATTGACCAGATCGAAGGTCTCGCCCAGATTGACCACAAAGGGGTCTTTGCGCTGACCGACAAAAACTCTACCGTTGGTATCACAATTGGGAATGGCGATTTCATATATGAAGCTGTTGGCATAGTTGGCGTAGGCTTCCCGCGAGCTGAAGCTCTTGGTGCCGATAAAGTCCAATGGCTTGCTGAACTCGGTAGCCGCCGTAGTAGCATTCTCAACCGTCATCTTCGTACCGGTGCGCCGAACGCCATCCACCAGTGTGAGAGTATACTGTTCAAAAAAGTTGACCGCTGATTGATCATCGGCGGATATGCCGCCAACATTTTTCAGCGGTACCGCCACCGAGCGGGTATCGCCATCCGGTCCTACAGTCAATTCTATGCCAGTTTCATTGGCCAGTGATTGAGTAAACCGAAACTCATAGGTCAAGTCTTCAACCGCATCGCCGTCGTTGTCCACATGAATACTGTAAACCGCATCCGGATCAAGCGCGTAGTAGTTGGGGCCGCCATAGGCATCCTGTAGCGGAATGTAGTTGGCGATCAGGGTCACATAGTCACCGCGACTGGCCTCGTAACTGTTAAACGCGTAAAAATCCGTTGAATCAAGCGTTGGCATTCGGGTAATGGCGGGCGCTTCACGGTGGCTGGAAGCGAAACTGTCGCTGGCGACCAAACCGGCACAAAGTGCCCCTATGACGGCGGACAGGTACTTGGTCCGCCTATTGAATTGCTTGCTAGTTTTCATAATATTTCCCTTCTTAAAAGTGGGTGTGCATCTAGCTAACGGCTCAAACCGGATTTTGGATGCAAATTTTTAGCTTTACTTTTTGATACTCGCCTTTTCCTTCGATTAAGAGGATCAGCTTCCTGGCATAAATGCTCGGGGTATACATCGTCATACTCCAGGCAGAACGCTTCTAATATGGACAAGTATCTGCAGATTATCTGTACGGTCACGCACAGAGAGGCGAGGTGAACCGGGGTGTATTGACCTCTATCCCGGCAAGCCGGTAGGAAGCTTGAAGTTATTGACCCAAAGAATTCATAGGCAGAGAGCCACTGCCGTCAAACAATCAACTGAAAAATGATGCCAGCAAAAAAGACCCCCTGGAGCGCGCCTTCTTTGCTGACAAAGTAGTTTCAGAAAATTGCGTTAACCTTGGAAGAATTACAAAGTTACCGTCTGCACGGCATAGAGCACCTCAGTGGGCTGGCCGGTAGGCGAGCCGCCCAAAGGCTCCAGGCTCACCGCCAAAGCGGCGATCTCGACTTGATCGATCAGCTCAATGCGTTCAAGAGCTTTTTTACCCTGCTTGGGAAGTAGCCCCAAAGAAACCGGAGCTCGTCCGTCGGCCGCTACCAGCCAGAGCTCGTAGTCCCGATCGGCCCGTGGCTGCAGACGCTCAGTGGCCTGAACCTGCAGCAGGTCTTGCCGCATTTCGATTAACCACAGGGGCTGCCCCTGCTCGCTCTGTACCACCGCCAGCTCGCGCGGTTGATCGGGAGCTTCGAGAGTCGGCCAAATCAACACCGCCATTAGCAATAGCGCGGCCGCGCTGGAGAGTCCTGCGAGCCATTGCCACCGGCGCACAGGAGGCTTTTGAGTCAAGGGCACCACCTTATCGTTTGAGCGCTCAAAACCAATGCGGCTTTTAACCTTCTCCCAGACTCTGGGATGGGGTGCTCGCTCCGGCAGTGCTGCGCCCAACTCATTGAGATAGCTTTCCCAGTGCCAGAGGGTATGACGCAGCTCGGGATGCTGCATCATTAAACCTTGAAAACGGATGCGGGCTTTACCCTGCAGAGTTCCCAAAGCATATTCGGCCGCCAGGGCGTGTCGGCGGGCTTCGGTTAAATAGTTCATAGCTCAAGGCACCTTTTCAAACGCTCAAGTCCCCGACGAATCCAGCTTTTGACCGAACCCAAGGGAGAGGCCAGCTGATCGCAGACCTCGAAATGAGTAAAACCCTGAAAATAGGCCAAATGAATGGCCTGGCGCTGCGACCCATCCAGACGCTCCATGCACTGATCGATGCGCACCCGCTCCCGATTCTGGCTAAAATCCATTTCCGGCGATAGGGAGTCCTCCGGTTCGGCTACTCCCTCGTTGGAAACTTCTCGGCGACTGCGTGCCGCCCTGAGCGTATCAAGCGCTCGATAGCGAACAATACTGATCATCCAGGTCAGTACCGTACCTTTCTCTTGTTGATACTCACCGGCATTGTGCCAAATACGAACAAAAGCCTCCTGCACGGCATCTTCCGCCCAGTCCTGGCGCTGCAGCATCTGCCAGCTTATGGCATAGAGTTTTCCAGAAGTTTCCTGGTAGAGAGTGGCAAAAGCGCCGCGATCGCCCTCGGCAGCCGCGCTCAACAACCTTAAATAGTGATGGTGAATCTCATCCATGGGGCTTGTTCTCGTCTTTATGGTTTTATGGGGGTCAGTGGTTAAACGATTCAAAAGCAACTTTGGATGCGCCGGTTTGGAATTTATTTGCACTTTATTGCGCAGAAGCGACAAATAACCATCTAAAACAAAGCCTTAACTCTCTTCGCTATTCTGGAAATTTATAAAAATCACCACCAAAGCTGTCCAATTGTCCGCCTTGGCCTTTCCTGGCGCCGGACACCTGTATCTTAAGGGTTATCTTGTGGGGAAATTTGGCGGTCGCAACAGCCTTGGAGACGGTGGAGCAAATTCAGGCAGGCATCATTCTTGGCACTGTTGCCGGCATTTCCGACTTTATATCGAAAGCGCCCAACCGAACGGAGGCTCTGACTATCGAGACAGAGTCAACTTTGATGCTGATTGTTTGGTTGGTAGCGATTGGAGATAGCTACCGGATAGCCAGACTCGGAAGCTAGATGGCTGCCCGCCGCTCCCAGCGCCAAGCCCAGGCAAAGAAGAGCAGCCCCGCCACGGCGGTACCGGCTCCCACATAGCCGGTCGAGCTCCAGCCCATACCGGCGGAAATAGCCAGGCCGCCCAGGAACGGGCCCAGAGCGTTGGCGGTATTGAAAGCCGCGTGATGGGAGGCCGCGGCCAAGGTTTCGGCCCCTACGGCGACATCCATCAAGTGGGTTTGCAAGGGCGCGGCTATGGCGGCAACGGTGCCCACCAGGAAGGTCATCAGCAAAATACTCCACAGATGCGCGGTCGCCGATGGAAACACCAAAAAGACCAATAGGCTCCAAACCAAAACATAGCCCACAGCTTTGAACTGAAACCGGTCGAACAACCAGCCGCCAGCGAGATTACCGATAAAACCCCCGGTACCAAATACGGCCATGGCGATCGGGATCCAGCCTTTGCTTACCTGGGTAACCTGCAACAGAGTTGCCGCCAAATAGCTGAACACACAAAAAACCCCGGCAAAGCCGGTAGCTCCGACCATCAAGGCCAGCCAGACCTGGGGACGATTGAAAGCTTTCATTTCGCTCAGCGGCTTGTTGCGCACCTGCTTGCGATCCAGCGGCACGTAAATCACAACTAAAATCACTGTCAGCACTGATACTGCTGCTACCAAGCCAAAAGCCCAGCGCCAACTGATCGATTGGCCAAGCCAGGTCGCCAGGGGGTTGCCGATCAACACGGCCAGAGTCAGACCAATCATCACCCGGCTGACAGCTTTGCCGCGGTGGGCGGGCGGAGAGAGCGTGGCCACCACCAGTGC
>CAZKCY010000267.1:0-4362 GCA_964551155.1 uncultured Marinimicrobium sp.
GCTCGAGCGTCTGACGTGGGGCGGCGAGCTATTCACCTATCTGCCACTCTTTCCTCTAGCCATGATCGGCGGCTTGCTGATTCAGCTGGCGATCGATCGTTGGAAGCTGTCCCATCTGGTGGTGCGCAGCTATATCACTCGAGCCGGAGGCGTAGCACTGGATTTGACCATCGTCATGGCGCTGGCTTCGATTTCGCTGCAGGTGATCGGCGACAATCTGGTGCCCTTTCTGCTGCTGGCGGCGGGCGGTACTGCCTGGTGCCTGTTTGGGTTGCTGGTCATAGCGCCGCGGGTGATTCCCTACAACTGGTTTGAGCGCGGCGTGGGGGATTTCGGCCAATCCATGGGCATGACGATCAGTGGGTTGTTGTTGATGCGCATGGCTGATCCGCAAAACAAATCCGGCGCTATGGACAGTTTTGGCTACAAACAGCTGCTGTTTGAGCCCATAGTCGGCGGCGGTCTGTTTACCGGCATGTCGGTGGCGCTGGTCGTCAACTATGGCGCCATGGCGGTACTGTTATTGTGCGGTGCGTTAACGGCGGCTTGGCTAATTTTTGGTTTTCTTTACTTCGGCCCTTTGGTAAAACAAGAACGTGCCCGACAAAGCAATCAAGAAAAACACTGAGGGAGCAACATGAAGCCCCGCTTCCCGCGGAGGTTTACTTCTCAGGTGCTTGTTCCAGCACCGCTAAAGGTAGCCGAGGGAGAAGCCTGGACATGGCAACTGGGTTTGAATCCTTGCTCAGGTTTAGTTCTTCCCCGCTGAAAATGTCTCGCAATTTTTCGTTTTTGTAAGCTTCGGGAAGCAATATATGGGTGTCGCCCCAATCGATTAGGTTCATTTTCAAGCCGGCTTCCAGCATGCCTGCCGGCTTTCGGCAAGGCACTACAGTGATCACCGATCTATCCAGATGCTGACGGGCGAAAGCACAGACGGAGTTTGCGTCCCTTCCACTCACTTCCAGTGGTTGATAGCCTCCGGCGCTAAACAGCCCAGGCTGGCGGCGGCGTAGCTCTAGAAGTCTCCAGGTAACAAGACATTTAATCCTCCCATCAGTCCAGTTTTGGATCAGCTCCGCAAGGAGTTGATTTGGGTTGCTCCGATGCTTTTCTTTTATGTTTGACAAAACCCGGGCCCGGTGTTGGTAGTCCACAGGACGACGGTTGTCAGGATCGACCAGATTTAAATCCCACAGCTCACTCCCCTGGTAGAGATCCGGCAGCCCGGGAAGGGTTAACTTGAGAGCCGTTTGGGCCAAGCTGTTGATCATTCCCAAGGGCCCCAGCTTGGCCATGAACTCATTGAAGTCGAGCGTAAAAGGGTTGTTTGAGGGCTTCAGAAGTTGTGCGATGAAATCGCTGACCGAAGCTTCATAGGCTTGGTCTGGCTGCAACCAGCTAGAATGTATTTTCGCTTCCCGAACTGCCTTCACCATATAATCCTGAATTCGCGTTTGGTATTTATCCAGCGCTTCGCGAGTCGAGATTTCGCCCGCTAGCCAAGCTGTGGGCCAAGTACCGGCCAGCGTTTGATAAAGCAGGTATTCATCGTTTCGGCTGGGTGCCAGGCCAGTTTCCAGTAGCCGGCGTTTGCGCCGATTGAGGCGAGCCCAACGGCGGACGCCAATTCGCCATTCATCTGGAAGCTCGGTAAGCGCATTGAGTCGCGCCCTGACGTCTTCGCCGCGCTTGTTGTCATGTGAGGCGGTAGTGACCATGGCGTTCGGCCAGTGACTGTGGCGCTCGGAAATAAACTGATGAAAAGCTTTGACCGACTCGCCAAAATTTTCGGGCTCTCCGCCGACTTCGTTGAGTGAGACCAGGGGTACATGACGGTAGAGAGCGGTGTCTTCCAAACTCTTGGCCATAACCGGGCTGGTGTATTGCTGGAAGCGCATCGCAAGGCGAATCACTTCGCTGCGGTTGTAGCCGCTGCCGCGTCGAGCCAGTTCGGTGGTCAGCACTCCCCGAATAAACGTGAATATTTGCGGATCGATAAAAGGGTCGCTACGCTTTGCCCTGCCTATAGCCCAATCAATATCTCTATAATCCGCGGGGGTTGCACCGTCGGCCGTGACATAGGTGCGATAGACCGGAAACTGCACCACGATTTCCGACAGTGCGGCGTGCAGTGTGGGTAGAGTGAAGTCCCGGGTGCGCCAGTTGGCTTCCGCTAAATGATCGAAGCCATTGGCCAGTACTCTAAGCTCGCTGGCCAGCAAGCTGTCGACGACTCGTCGCTTGGAAAGCAGTAAAGTTTCCTCAAACGTTTGTTCGCGGCCGGTAAAGCGCCTGTAGAAAGTCTCTAAGGAACGGCGAGCGCTTGTCGCTACGAACAAGCCGGTGATATAGTTGAGCACTTCGTAGCCGGTAGTGCCTGCCACTGGCCATTCTTGCCTTAATTTTTCGTGACCGGCGAGAATTTTTTCTACTAGCAAATAGAGCGGCTGCCCGTCTTGAGTGTTTGAGGAACCCAGAGCTACCTGCAAACCTTGGCAATACTGATCGGGATCGTATAGCCCATCGATATGATCGATTCGCAGGCCCTGCAGTTTCCCTCCCTTCAAGAGCTTGAATATCAGTCGGTGAATGTGCTCGAACACCTCCGGGCGCTCGACTTTTATGCCGGCAAGATCATTGATATCGAAAAATCGGCGATAGTTAATCTCTTTTGTGGCCACTCGCCAAAACGCCAATCTATACCACTGCTTTTCCAAAAGTCGATGCAAGCGCACAAAGCTGCGCGCCTGACCCGCGCTGCCGTTGTAGAGCCTTACCTGATGGTCAATCGCGCGCCTAAGAGCCGGATTTTGTTCAGCTTGAGCAGCTAGATGCTTTTTGAGTGACTCAGACTCTAGTCGAGCCGCCCGTTGCCGCTTGCGGGAATGACCCTTGGTGCGCAGGGCATTAAAGGCCTCTATCAGGTTTTTAAAGTCCGGATTGGGATGCGCTAACGACTCCGAAACGGCTGAGAGAAGTTCCGCATAGCAGGGGGGCGATATAGGGTAAAGGTGTTCGTAGTAGCTGACCAAAAAGCTGCCTTCTTGGTCGTCGAATTGCAGCTTGAGCTGCCCATTTTCCAGTACAGCGCCATAAGAGTCGCCCAGGAAGGGAAGCAAAACCTTGTCGCGCAGCGTCGCCGTAGCAGGGTTCCAGTCGATGTCGAAGTAGTCTGCGTAGGGAGAGGCCTTCCCCCATTCAAGGACATCCAGCCACCAGTCATTGTCCGCCATCCCTATACCCATATGATTGGGTACAAAATCCAGAATTTGGCCCATTTGATGGCGGTGCAGCGCCGAGGCCAGAGAATCAAAACTTACTTCGTCGCCCACTTCCGGGTTAAAGGCGTTGTGATCGGTAACGTCGTAGCCGTGGGTGCTGCCGGAGCGAGCCTTCAAAAAAGGCGAGGTGTAAAGATGACTGATGCCCAGCTCGTCGAGGTAGGGAACCAGCGCCTCGGCATCTTTAAAGGTGAAGTCGCTGTTTAGCTGTACCCTATAGGTGGCTCTGGGTATTGCACGGGGGTTTTTACTCACCTGCTCTCCCGCTGTGATTTCTGGGACAAGTGTAGAGTGTCTGCGCAGAGGCTGGAGTCGCATTGGCGGGTTGGATGTGCCAGCTGACAAACCAGGGCGGTAAGACGACGCTTTTGTGTTTTTCTAAGGAGAGCGGATGGGTGGCAAAAAGCCATTCCGGGGGCAAATCGGCGATTTTGATTTCGCTCGCCTCCCCGCCCAAATTAGCGAGCAGTGCCAGCTGCGTGCCATCTTGTGTTTTCCAGCGGATTTCAAGATTCGTTTCTGAGCGCCGGCATTGGCTCGCTTCGCCGCTCAGTCCGCCCAAGAGCGGCATGATTTTTTGGCGCCGGATATCAATCAGTTGCCGATAGAAAGCCAGCCATTGTTGATGCTGAGGGAGCTCCGGTTCTCTCCAGTCCAGGCAGCTATCTTGAAAGCTGGCCAGTTGGTTGGGATCGGGAATGCTCTTTCTGGCTGCCTCGTTGCTGAATTCCGGGTATTGGGAAAACTCTTTCCGCCGTCCTTCACGCACTGCGGTGGCGAGATCTTCTTCAAAATCGCAGAAATAGCGAAACGGCCGCTGGCTGCCCCATTCCTCTCCCATGAATAGCAACGGCGGTGAGGGGGCCAGAAGTACGACCGTCACCAGGGCACGTAATGCTGTATCGTCGGTTAAGGTGCTAAGCCGATTGCCGAACGGACGATTGCCCACCTGATCGTGATTCTGGAGAAAGTTTACAAAGGCGCTGGGAGGCAAATGAGTGCTCGGCTCTCCACGCTGCTGCTTGCGAAACTGTGAGTAGTCGCCTTGATAAGCGAAGCCTTGACTGAGGCAGCGCGC
>CAZKCY010000268.1:0-4357 GCA_964551155.1 uncultured Marinimicrobium sp.
GGCAATTGCTGCGGCATGCCAGCCAACGCCGGCATGCTGGCGGAGGTGCTCTACATTGGCGAGGGTCCACCAGATTCACAAGAGCCACCGCCGAGCTATGCGCCGGGCGATACCGTCACTCTTACCATCGATAATCGGATACTAAGCAGTTCTGCAGAGGGTAACCTTACTCTGCTCGACCAACGCACTGGCAATAGAGAGATTTTTGAAATCGTCGCATCGGACAATAACACTGTCGCGTTGCGCTCATTCGAGTCCGGTTTGTATATCAGCGCTTCGGGCGACACCCTCAAAGCGACGACTGACACTATCGGCAGGGAACAACAGTTTTATCTCGAGCAAAAAGGCGATGGCAGCTACACATTGAAAGCCGCTGTCAATTGCCATTATGTAGGCCTGAATGGGAACGCCGGCGCTAACCTGGCAGCAAACTCCACAACTGTCAGCGAGCGGGAGCTGTTCGATTTCAATGCCGCCGAGCCTTGCAATAGCAATTCTTCCCAAGGACTGGCCTGTCGTCAGAACGCACCGGCCTATTTGAATATGCCCGTCGTGGTTGATGAAAACTTGAATAACCTACCGGCCTTACTTTCCCAAACCGGAGCCTTCGCTGAAGTAAGTACTATGACACCGTCGGCGAGCCTTATTCCCTACGAGGTAATATCCCCGCTTTGGTCTGATCGGGCGACCAAGCGCCGCTGGGTTTCGATTCCCCAGGGCGGTCGGATAAATTGGACTGCCACCGGAAAATGGCAGTGGCCATCGGGTACGGTATTCGTTAAGCATTTCGAGTTACCGGTAGATGAGGGCAATCCGGACCAAAGCAAACGCCTGGAAACGCGCTTGTTAGTAGTCCAAGGTGGTGGCCAGGTCTACGGCGCCACTTATAAATGGCGTGCTGACCACTCGGATGCGGACCTTCTAACCGACAGTTTGAATGAAGACATACTGATCAGTTCACCGGAAGGCGACTGGATCCAAACCTGGACTTATCCAAGCCCGACGGATTGCCAAACCTGCCATAACTTAGAGGCGAAAGGCGTGCTGGGCGTTAAAACCGCGTCCATCAATAAAGACTGGAGCTATCCCAACGGAGTCACCGAAAATCAGTTGCAAGCCTGGAACAATATAGGTTTGTTCAGCAATAACATCGAGGCTCAGTTGAGCACTGCTCTGCCAACGCATGCGGCTTTGGATGACACTGGTGCAAGCCGCGCACACCGGTTGCGCTCCTACTGGGATGTCAACTGCGCCAACTGCCACGGTCCTCAGGGTATCGCCAGCTTGTGGGATGCCCGCTTTGAAATTCCACTCGTGGAGCAGGGCATTATCAATGGCGAGTTGGCCGGGCAGCGCGATTATTTCGCTCTCTATGGGCTGGAAAATCCAAAAGTGGTCGACCCCGGCAACAAGGATAATTCGATTTTGTACATTCGCAGCCGCAGCACCGACCCCGACCATCGCATGCCGCCCTTGGCCAGTGCCGTGGTCGATAAAAAATACATCGAGGTATTGGAGGCCTGGATCGCCGATCTGGAAAACGCATTGTAGAAGCCTCTAATGAGGTAGGTTCGCGGGCATGGCCCGCTCCTACATTTGGACGGTTGCGGGTAGATACGAAGTTTGCTGGCCATTACCAGTATCTTGGCTATGCTATATGAGGTTGGAGGAACTTTGTTTTTTCTGTCACCCGCTGCAATGCCTGTGATGGGTCTCGGCCCCTCATAAAAACCTGCCGACAGTAAAGGAATGCGCTATGTCCGGATTGAATGATTTGGCTCTGGTATTGTTCAGGTTATTGTTGTTGATTTTTAGTGCGGTGTTTATCGCAGCTTGCGAGAAGAACCCTGCCGAGCCGGAACCCCCTCCCGCGGCTGCCGCTCCAGAAGGCCCCATGCCGGCTTTTCGCTCAGTGCTCGATGGTGAACCGCGCATTTTGACTCTGCAATTCGAGGATGAGGTTCGCCTGGCCTACGACACCGAAGGCGGCCGCTTGCATAAAGCCTGGCGAGGCCAGGTCAACACCCAGGGCGCGGTCTATGACGGTCGCCACGGCCCTCAGCCTGCGACCGAAGGAAGAGTCTATTTGGTCGATACCGAGTCCGGCTGGCAGTTGGTCGGAGAACAGCTTCAGGCTCTTGAGTATCGCGGTTATCGACTCGAAGGGCGCCAGCCGGTCTTGCTCTATGGATCCGGGGAAAGCGATGCACCCGTAAACGTCGAAGAGACTCCAAACGCAAATCACGTCGACAATGCCTTGGAGCTACAGCGCAATTTTGTGGTCACCGGTTTGCCTTCCGGCGCCAAGCTGGTGTTGCGCTCGCCCAGTCTGGGCGGGGATTATTCGCTCGAAGGCGCTGTCGCGCGCACCGATACCGGCGACTTGAGTTTTTCCAACGGCAGCAGCCGCATCAGTTTGAGCGTCGCCGACGTTGCGGCCCAAAAGGTTCCAGAGCCCGAGGACGAAGCGGTTCAACACCCCGGCGCTACCCTGATCGCCAACAGCGACTGCGCGGCATGTCACAATGCCAGTGTTCAAACCGTCGGCCCTTCTTATGTCGCCATGGCCCAGCGCTATTCTGACGACCCCGAAACCGTCCATGAGTTGGCCGATAAGATTATCGAAGGCGGTGCCGGCAACTGGGGTCAGGTGCCCATGTCGCCGCATCCCAACCTGGCACCCAGCGACGCACGGCAAATGGTGGAGTACATACTTTCCCTGAAGCCCGAATCCGAAGATGCGGACGGAGAAATGGCGGTTTCGCTCAACATGCAGCCGGAAACTCCACAGTTGAACGAAAAAACTCCCGGTGTACTTTTTTACCTGCACCATTTCACCGATTACCTGCCCAGTGTTGAGAACTTGCGGAAGCAACCACCGGCCATGGCAGCGTTGGGGACGCACATACATTTGCCGGATGTGGATGCCTTTGCTCCCCAAAGGGAAGGTTTCGCCTACCAGATCAAAACCCATCTCAAGCTCGATACGCCTTTGAAAACCCGTCTGCGTTTGATCAGCGATGATGGTTCCTTTCTGTTCTTGAACGGCGAGCCGTTGATTGATCACTGGGGGTTTCACGGCGCCGACCCGAAAGATGCCGAGATTGATCTCCAGCCCGGCCTGCATTCACTGGAGCTGATTTTCTTTCAGGGCGGCGGGGGAGCCACCTTGTCGCTGCAGTGGTTCAATCCGGTCTCGGGCGAGTTCGAAGTGGTGCCCGAAGCTATGCTGGTGGCGACGCCCAACGATCTGCGCACTGTCGTGCCGGTGATTACCGATCCTCGAATCGTCCGGTCGATTCCCGGAGATCAACGCGAAGTAGCGGGCCTGCACCCGTCATTTGATTTGTTCCAGGCCCGCCCGGAAGATTTTGAACCCAAAGTGGGCGGGCTGGATTTTCTGCCCGACGGGCGCCTCGTGGTGACCACCTGGGACCCGGAAGGCTCAGTCTATATCGTCGAGAATTTCACTGCGCCTCCGGAGCAGATCAAGGTTAAACGCATAGCTCGCGGCCTGGCTGAGCCGCTGGGCGTGAAAGTGGTGGATGGCGATATCTACGTTATGCAAAAGCAGGAGCTGACCCGTTTGGTGGACGACAACGGCGACGAAATTATCGACCGCTATATGGTGCTCGCCAACGACTGGGGTGTGACCGACAACTTCCACGAATTTGGTTTCGGCCTCGAGTATTCGGAGGGCTACTTCTACGCCACACTGGCCACGGCGATACTTTCCGGTGGCGCGAGTGCTCAGCCTCAGGCTCCAAATCGCGGCACTGCTATGAAAATCAGCAAAGCCGACGGCTCTATAGAATTTATTGCCACCGGTCTGCGCACACCCAACGGCATCGGTTTTGGCATCGACGATAAATTGTTCATCGCCGACAATCAAGGCGACTGGGTACCGGCGAGCAAGATCGTCGAACTGACCGAAGGTGCCTGGTACGGCTCCCGTTCGGTGGACTTTGAAGGCACCGCCGATCTGACTGAAACCAAACCCGTGGTCTGGCTGCCTCAGGATGAAATTGGCAATTCCCCCAGCGAACCCGCCCCTTTGAATGTCGGCCCCTACCAGAACCAGATGATTCACGGCGAAGTCACCCACGGTGGCATCAAGCGGGTTTTCGCCGAGCGCATCGACGGCCGCCTGCAAGGCGCGGTATTCCGCTTTACCCAGGGACTGGAAGCGGGTGTCAACCGGCTCGACTGGACCCAAGACGGCGACCTGATCGTCGGTGGCGTCGGCAGCCAGGGCAACTGGGGACTGGCGCGGACGTGCTCGAACGGCGGGAACAGATCGGCAAGCTCACGTGGGGCGTCGACGCCGTCGACGAGCTTCTCGGGGGCGGCGTCGAGA
>CAZKCY010000269.1:0-4349 GCA_964551155.1 uncultured Marinimicrobium sp.
TAGGCCAGCTGGCTGAGCAGGAGGGCGACTCGGAGCAAGCTCTGCTGCATTATCTACAGGTACAGCCGGGCCAGGATTTTCTCTCTGCTACGGTCAAACTACTGAACATCTTTGTTCGCCAAGACGACCTGGAAAGCGCCGCCGAACACATGAACCGGCTGCGCAATCGGTTTCCCGACCAAGCCCCTGGCCTCTATCTACTGCAGGCCCGAACGCTCATCCAGCACGACCATCTGAATCGCGCCGAGGCGCTGCTCAACGAAGCTCTGGACGCTCACCCAAGCCACAGCGATCTGCGTTATGCCCGCGCCATGCTGTACGACCAGCGCGACAATTTCGAGGCTACCGAACGCGATCTGAGGGCAATCTTAAAATACGATCCTAACAATGCCACGGCACTTAACGCGCTAGGCTACATATTGGCCGAGCGAGGAGAACGACTCGAGGAAGCCGAACAGCTGATTCGTCAGGCACTGGAACAAGCTCCCGACGAGCCCGCCATTCTGGATAGCATGGGCTGGGTGCTATATCAGCAGGGTAAACCCGAGCGAGCACTGGGCTACCTGGAGCGGGCCTTTCGTCTGTTTCCCGACCAAGAAGTCGCTGCCCACCTGGGAGAGGTGCTCTGGGTTCTGGGGGCGAGAGAAAAAGCGCGCCAAGTTTGGCAGCAGGGCCTGGAGCTGGACCCCAAAAGCAAATTAATTCCGGCCACTAAAGACCGTTTAGGAGTCGATGAGTGATCCGGCCGCTTCTGGTTTTACTAGGTCTGTCGATATTGCTGGGCGGCTGCGCCCGCCAGCCGCTGCAACCGATCGACAGCTGGGAAGAGCATCGCGCTCAAATTGCCGCCCTGCAAAACTGGCAGATCAGTGGCAAGCTCGGCGCCAAGCTGCCCGAGGACAACGGCAGCGCCAGATTGCGCTGGCAGCAAGCCCCAGAGGCCTATCGCATCGACCTGAGCGGACCATTTGGTCAGGGGCGGATGATCATTACCGGCGAGCCGGGGCTGGTCCGATTGCGTCAAAGCGGCGAACCACCCCTGGAAGCAGCCAGCGCCGAAGAGCTGATCCGCCAGAGCACCGGCTGGCGCCTGCCGGTGGAGCAACTGCTGTACTGGGTGCGCGGCATACCGGCACCGGACAGTCGGCCAAGGCGCATGGAGAAAACGCCCCAAGGCCTGCTGGCCGAGCTGGAGCAGAATGGCTGGCAGCTCAGCTACAGCGACTACCGGCTGGTGAACGAACGCTGGCGACTGCCCGAGCGAATCGTCGCTCGCCACAGGGACATTCGCCTCACCCTGGTGATTTACCAGTGGACCATCGGTCAAGCCGTCAATTCGACCTCGGCCGTTGAGTGACCATGTTTCTGCCCGAATCTATCAGTCTAGCCGCGCCCGCCAAACTCAACTTGTTTCTGCATATCACTGGCCGCAGGCCCAATGGCTATCATGAGCTGCAGACTCTGTTTCAGCTGCTGGACTACGGCGATCAGCTGGACTTTTCCCTCCGGCCCGACAATCGCATTGAGCTCGAGTCAAACCTGGCAGGCGTACCCCCCCAGGACAACCTGATTGTTCGGGCCGCCAAGCTGATGCACGCCTATCAACCCGAAGCGGGCGTAACCATCAAGCTGGACAAGCGCCTGCCCATGGGCGGTGGAGTGGGGGGCGGCAGCAGCGATGCGGCTACGACGCTGGTGGCGCTGAATCAACTCTGGCGCTGCGGCTTAACGCTTGAACAGTTGCAGCAACTGGGCTTGCAGCTGGGCGCTGACGTACCGGTGTTTGTCGGCGGACAGAGCGCCTGGGCCGAAGGGATAGGCGAACGGTTGCAGCCCATGGAAATAAAACCTCAATGGTTTCTGGTACTTAGCCCAAAGTGTCAGGTTTCCACGGCCCAGATTTTTTCACACAAAGAATTGACAAGAGACACACCGAACATTACAGTAGCGGCCTTTCTCGAGCAGGGTGCCGGAAACGACTGCCAAGCACTGGTCAGAAAGCTTTATCCTCAAGTCGATAAAGCCCTGATTTGGTTGCAGAAGTTTGCCCCCCATGCTCAGATGTCGGGAACTGGAGCCTGCATTTTTGCCGCTTTCGAGTCGGCTGAAAAAGCGCAGGAAACACTGGCTCAGGCACCGAATGATTTGCCGGGTTTTGTCGCCCGGGGTATTAACCGGTCACCAGTGTATGATTTGCTTCCCGACCCAAAATAGGTCGTTTTCTTTTGGGGCGTAGCCAAGCGGTAAGGCAGCGGGTTTTGATCCCGTCATGCGAAGGTTCGAATCCTTCCGCCCCAGCCATATTTTTGCAGTAGCGCCAGACGCCTAAGCGCGGCGATACCCATATGCCCATTAATGTCTCCCCAAATTCCGCCCCTTTTGCGCTGCTTTTCAGATCGGAGCCAGATCGGAGAAGGTTAGACGCTATGCTGATTGGCCGGGGCAATAACAAAAAAACAGAACATTTGCCAAATTTGCATTACCCATAGCTCCACTCCAAAGCAGCCAAAAAATTGAACGACAGCCAAAATTTAAAGGTACCTGACGTGACAGAGCTAATGGTCTTCACCGGCAACGCCAACCCAGAACTGGCGCAGAAGATTGTCGACTTTTTGGGCATATCCTTGGGGGACGTCTCGGTATCGCAATTCTCCGACGGCGAAATCGCCGTGGAGCTGAATGTTAACGTGCGCGGGCGCGATGTCTTTGTGGTGCAGCCGACTTGCGCGCCCACTAACGACAACCTGATGGAATTGACCATCATGGTGGACGCCCTCAGACGCGCTTCCGCCGGTCGCATAACCGCGGTAGTGCCCTACTTCGGCTATGCCCGTCAGGATCGCCGGGTGCGCTCGGCGCGAGTCCCGATTACTGCCAAGGTGGTCGCCGATATGATGGTTGGGGCCGGCATCGACAGATTGCTGACTGTGGACTTGCACGCCGAACAGATTCAGGGCTTTTTCGATGTGCCGGTAGACAACGTCTACGGCTCGCCGGTGCTTTTGGAAGATATTGAAAGGCAGAATTTTGAAGACTTGATCGTCGTTTCCCCGGACATCGGCGGCGTGGTGCGGGCCAGAGCCGTGGCCAAGCAGCTGAGCGTGGATTTGGCGATTATCGATAAGCGCCGCCCCAATCCGAACGTTGCCGAGGTTATGAACATAATCGGTGAAGTTCAGGGTCGCACCTGTTTGCTGGTGGACGACATGGTGGATACTGCCGGCACCCTGTGCAATGCCGCTAAGGCACTGAAAGCCCAGGGCGCCAAGAAAGTCGTGGCCTACTGTACTCACCCGGTACTTTCGGGCAAGGCCATCGACAATTTGAACAATTCGCAGCTGGACGAGCTGGTGGTGACCGACTCGATTCCGCTGAGCGAAGAAGCCAAGCACTGCGATCGCATTCGCCTGCTGACTTTATCGCGCATGTTGGCTGAGGCGGTACGCCGGCTCAGCAACGAAGAATCTCTGAGTGCCATGTTTCGCTAGCACTCGGGACACTGCCGTCCAACAATGGTGTTGTGACGGTTTTTCTAATCCCGCAAACGGTTCTGGTCGCGGACCCTTGCGGATGATATTGAGGACTGACCAATGTCTGAAGATTTTATTGTAAATGCAGAAGCCCGGGACGACATGGGGAAAGGTGCGAGCCGCCGCCTGCGTCGTCTGGCTGCCAAAGTTCCCGCCATTGTTTACGGCGGTAACAAGAAGCCAATGAACATCGCCATCAGCCAAAAGGAGCTCACCAAGCACCTGGAAAGCGAAGCGTTTTTCTCTCACATCATCAGTTTGAAAGTGGGCGATAAGTCGGAAAGTGTGATTCTGAAAGATCTTCAGCGTCACCCCGCCAAAGGCCACACCATGCACGCTGACTTTTTGCGGGTGTCCAAAACCCACAAACTGCAGACCAACGTGCCCTTGCACTTCCTGAACGAAGACACCTGTAAAGGCGTTAAGCTCCAGGGCGGCAAGATTGTGCACAACATGGTGCAGCTGGAAGTTAGCTGTCTGCCGGCCGACCTGCCCGAATACATCGAAGTGGATCTGGCAGATATCGAGCTGGGTGGTGTGGTACACATCTCCGACCTGACCCTGCCCAAAGGCGTTACTTCCGTCTCTCTGAGCCACGGCGAAGACCACGACCTGCCGGTTGCCACCTGCAACAAGCCGCGTGGCATGACTGCAGAAGAAGTTGAAGAAGAAGGCGGTGAAGAGGACGAAGGCGAGAAGGCCTAAATCCTGACGAAAAAGAAAGGCAAAGGCATTAGTGATGGACACTCCGCTTGAACTCATAGTCGGCCTGGGCAACCCAGGCCCGGAGTACGACCGGACCCGCCACAATGCCGGCGC
>CAZKCY010000270.1:0-4259 GCA_964551155.1 uncultured Marinimicrobium sp.
CGTTAGGTAAAGGTACTTTTAGAGGTGACTTCGATGCCGGCCATTGAAGATCAATGCCAATGTTCGCGCGACTAGCGGAGCCCTCCATCAGCTGAGTCGCCTGCAATATATACAAGCGCTCGCGAAACCGGCGGGCTGTCAACCGCTGCCAGCACACCTGAGCTTGGGCATCCTCGCGGCCTTCGACAAGCTGAGTGTCTATTTCGCCCAGCTGTTGTGCGCTCGGTAGTGGTAAATCCAACTGTCGCAGCCAGTGGCGCAACAGGTTGTGCCGGCGCGGCCGGCTGAGGCTCTGCAGTACCGGTAAATCCAGGCTGGCCCCGCCCCACTCCGAACGCTCGTCGGCGGATTCAAGATCCAGCGCAGCCAGATCTTCGAGCAAGGCTTCGCTTTCGGCGCAAAGCTCAATACTTTGCTGCCAGCGCTTGTGGCCCTCAGGCCAGCGTTTCTGCAGTGCCGGAAGCACCTGATGGCGCAGATAGTTGCGATCGAAACGCAGCTCGAGGTTGCTCTCATCCTCGATCCAGCTCAGCTGATGTTGGCGGGCGTAATCCTCTAGCTCCGAGCGCCTGACCGACAACAATGGGCGCCGCAAGCAGCCGCATCCCAGAGCGCGGCTTTGCGCCATGGCGGCCAGACCGCGCGGGCCGCTGCCGCGCAGAAGGCGCAACAGCAGAGTTTCCATTTGATCGTCGGCGTGATGGCCGGTGAGCAAAGTTCCTCCGTCGCTCACGCAGTCGGCAAATACTCTGTAGCGTGCCTCGCGGGCGGCGTCTTCGAGGCCACGCCCCACCTCGGCGACAGTCACTGATTCGACCTTAAGCGTCACCCCCCAATCAGCACAAAGCTGTCTGCAATGCTTTTCCCAGTCGGCCGCGTGGGGAGACAACTGGTGGTTAACATGCACTGCGATAATCGAGCGGGGCGAGCGGAGGGAGTTCAGTTGCAGCAAACCGTGCAGCAGTACCGTCGAATCCAGGCCGCCACTAAAAGCCACCCAAACTGGGCCGGAATCGAGCTGATTCAAAGCAGCGTCAAGATTTGCATATATAGAGGACATAGCGCCCGGAGTTCGAAGAATTGATAATCAGGCAAGTATCCCTGACAATGAATTTATCAGCGGCAACCCGTGAAAAATTGATTGTCTCCGCTCCTGACGCGCTTGTCTACGGTTTAGCCATATACCCAGCAGGCGCCGCGACCCAAGACAAAACAAAGGACCAAGCCCTTATGCCACAAATCGCAGCCTATGGCAGCTGGCGCTCTCCGATAAGCGCGCAAACCCTGACCGCCCAGACAGTTCGGCTGAGCGAGCCGCAACTGGATGGCGAATTCTGCTACTGGCTGGAATCGCGTCCTCAGGAGCAGGGTCGCAATGTGCTGGTACAGCTGGGACCTGACGGCCAACGAAAAGATCTATTGTCCGCTCCCCACAGCCTTAGAACTCGCGCCCACGAATACGGCGGCGGCAGCTACTGCGTGCGCGACGGCCGGATCTATCTGGTGCTCGACGCCGATCAACGGATTTATCATTTGACTCCGCAAGGCGAACTCAAAGCTCTGACTCCCAAAGGCCCCTACCGTTATGCCGATCTGGCGCTGGACCCGAAGCGCGAGCGGTTGATTTGTGTGCGCGAAGATCACAGCGAGAAAGAGCTCGGCAAAGAGAAAGAGGAGCGCAGTGAAATCATCGCCCTGCCCCTCGACGGCTCGGGAGCGGCGGAGGTGCTGGTAAGCGGCGCCGATTTTTACAGCAATCCCCGAGTCAGCCCCCAGGGTACCCAACTCAGCTGGTTGTGCTGGCAGCACCCGCGCATGCCCTGGGACGGCACTGAATGCTACCTCGCAGAATTGGACGATCAAGGTAAAATTCAACAGTCCCGGTGCATTGCCGGCGGCGCCGAGGAGTCGATATTTCAGCCCCAGTGGTCCCCCGAAGGCGAGCTGTTTTTTGTCTCCGATCGCAGCAACTGGTGGAGCCTGTACCGCTGGACCGGTACCGAAGCGGAAACCCTCTGCCGACAGGAGGCCGAGTTTGCGACCCCCCAATGGCAATTTGGCATGTCCAGCTACGGTTTTCTGAGCAAAGGCACTTTATTGTGCTGTTATACCCATGAAGGGCAATGGCAGCTGGCGCGCTTCGATTTGACTCACTTTACCCTCACCGATATCGATACCGGCCTGACGGAAATTTCGGCGATTCAGTGCGCCCAAGGCCAAGGGCTGTTTTTGGGCGCCAACCCTCATCAAAGCACCGGCCTCTGGCGTTTTAGCCCCGAAGCCGAAGAACCGCTGCAAGAGCTGGCCGCCTCGGCCGAGCATCAGCCTCCAGCGGCCTACCTCTCGGAACCTCAGGCTATCGACTTTCCCACCAGCGACGGTGAAACCGCCCATGGCTTTTACTATGCGCCGCGCAACCGAGATTTTCGGGCGCCCGAGGGTGAGTTACCGCCCTTGCTGGTGATGTGCCATGGCGGCCCGACCGGCGCCACTCAGGCGGCCCTAAACCTGAAAATTCAATACTGGACCAGCCGCGGCTTTGCGGTGCTCGATGTCAACTACCGAGGCAGTACCGGCTACGGGCGCCGTTACCGGGAGCGGCTCAAAGGCAACTGGGGGGTGACAGATGTGGATGATGTCGCCAGCGGCGCCCGGCACTTAATAGAAGCCGGCCTGGCTCATCCGGAACGCTGCGCCATTCGCGGCAGCAGTGCCGGAGGTTACACAGTCCTGGCGGCGCTAACCTTCAGCGAGCAGTTCCAGGCCGGGGCCAGCCTCTACGGAATTGGCGATTTGGAAACTCTCGCTCAAGACACCCATAAATTCGAGTCCCGCTACCTGGATAGCTTGGTAGGCCCCTACCCTGAAGCGCGCGACACCTATCGAGCCCGATCGCCGATTCACCATATCAACCAGTTGCACTGCCCGGTGATTTTTTTGCAGGGTTTGGAGGACAAAATAGTTCCACCGAATCAAGCCAAAGCCATGGTTGATGCCCTGACCGAGAAAGGCATCGCCAATGCCCTGGTGGAATTTGCCGATGAAGGCCACGGCTTTCGCAAAGCCCCCAACATTGAGCGGGCCATGGAAGCCGAGCTGTATTTTTACAGTCAGGTGTTCAACTTCCAGGTCGCCGACATGGTCGAGCCGGTTCCGATTAGCCATCTGAATCGGGAGTCGCAAGCTTGAGCCGCTGGCGCCCACCCCGCCCGAAGAGCTCGGCCTATATTAGCCCGGCCGGTGCCCGGCGGCTCAAAGAGGAGCTGGTGCAGCTCTGGAAAATAGAGCGCCCCCAGGTCACGCAAGTGGTACACGAGGCGGCCAAAAACGGCGACAGGTCCGAGAACGGGGACTATATCTATGGCAAAAAGCGGCTCCGGGAAATCGATTCCCGGGTTCGATTTTTGACCAAGCGCCTGGAATCTTTAACCATCGTTGAGCGCCTGCCGGAGGATCGCAGCCGGATCTTTTTTGGCGCCTGGGTATCGCTTGAAGACGAAAATGAACAGCAGCTCCGTTACCAGATTCTGGGGCCGGATGAGTTCGATCTCAGTCGCGGCCAGATCAGTGTCGATTCTCCTCTGGCTCGAGCACTGCTCGGTAAATCTGTCGATGACGAAGTGCTAGTCAACCGGCCCGAAGGCGGCGAGATAAGCTACTGGATTACCGCAATCGAGTATTTGCCTTACGAGGAAGCTTGAATAAGCCCGTCATTTGCTTTTGGATATTAGAAGGTCTTAAACGCCAAGCCTTTTTCCTGGTAGGCGCGAACCGATATGCCGTAGGTGCCATCTTTGTGCACCCGTTTGATCAAATAGTCCCGCTCCAACTTACCTTGTTCTATTTCCGCAAGGTCCAGTACTTTTTCCCGCGCCAGCTTCCGCTCGCCTCTGTGCACCAGAATAACCTTGGGCAAATGCCGGTAACGCTCGCTGGTTTCCAGCACTATGCCGATCAGCTGGTTGCGCAGCTCGACAATGCTGCCGGGCGGGTAGAGACCAACGCTCTTGATAAAGGCCAGCGCCAAAGCTTCGTCAAAATGGGTGCCACGACTTTTGTAGATTATTTTTAGCGCTTCGGTGGTGGGAATCGCACTTGAGTAGCAGCGGTCCGCGGTCATGGCATCGTAAGCATCGACAAGCGCGATAATCCGCGCAAAGCGGGAAATACCCGAGGCTGGCAACTTGCGCGGGTAGCCGGTGCCGTCGAGGCGTTCATGGTGACTGTAAGCCACGTCCACCACCGAATCGTAAATACCC
>CAZKCY010000271.1:0-4235 GCA_964551155.1 uncultured Marinimicrobium sp.
CATCGGCCTGCTCGCCGGCCTTTTCAAAGGCCGCGCGAATCGACTTGGGTTGATCGGGAATCAATCCGAAGTCCAGCACTTCAACATTCAGCCGCTGCAGCATGGCGATGATGCCGTAGCGGTTGCTGTCGTAAATATTGCCCGCGCGTAAAGCTTCGCCGGGCGGAGTCAGCTCGTCGCCGGTGGAGAGCACGGCAACGGTCAAACGCCGCTTTACCGGTGCGCGGGCAAGCCCCAATGACGCCAGCAGAGCAATATCCACCGGCCCCAAGCGATGGCCGGCGGGCAAGACTTCGCTGCCGGTTTGAATGTCTTCGCCGGCGCGGCGAATGTTTTCTCCCGCTCGCGGTGTGTGGCTAATCTTCACCCCCTCGCCGTCGACCTGGGTATTCTCTTGCATCACCACTGCATCGGCGCCCTTGGGTATGGTGGCGCCGGTGGTAATACGCACGCACTGGCCAAGGTGCAATTCGCCCTCAAAAGCATGACCGGCAAGTGACTGACCAATAAGTGTTAAGGTCTGATTGGAATCGTCGGCGCGCAGCGCATAGCCATCCATGGCCGAGTTATCGTGGCCGGGCACATCAAAACCTGCTTTGATGGGCTCGGCCAAAACCCGGTCGAGCAATTCCTGTAATGGAAGTCGCTCGGTTTCTGAAACTGGGTGAACCGCCGTTTGCATTCGCGCCAGTGCATCGGCGAGCGGCAGAAGTTGGGGTTCGTCGCAACAGGCCATTGACGTTTATACCTTGAATAAAAAATGGATGAAGCTGGGGTTGAATATCTCGAGCGCTGGATGGACTAAAAAGTCAGTTGTCTTTCTGGTGGTTGATCATCCAGACCGCCGCTTCCACACGCGAGCGCAGCCCAAGCTTTTTCAGTAGATGCTTGACGTGCACTTTGACGGTGCCGTCGGAAATATCCAGCTCGCGCGCGATCAGCTTATTGCTCAAGCCTTTGGCGATCAGCTGGGCAATGTCCAGCTCCCGTTTGGTCAGACTCTCCAGTTGCGCCGCGGCGTCGGGAACTGGCTGGCGGATGGAGCGGGCCAGCGCCTGAGTTACGGCTTCGCTCATAACCATTTTTCCTTCCAGAGCTTTTTCGATCTGAGTGAGCAACTGCTCGGGCTCCATATCCTTCAGCAAGTAGCCATCGGCACCGCGCGAAATGGCGGCTATCACATCTTCGTCGGCGTCGGATACGGTGAGCATAACAATGCGCGAAGTGACGCCGGCCTCGCGCAATTTTTCCAGAGTTTGCAGGCCGTCCATACCCTGCATATTCAAATCGAGCAGAATCAAATCCGGGTCCAGCTCGGTACCCAATTTTAGGGCATCTGGTCCGTTGCTGGCCTGGGCTATGACTTCCAGGTTATCGGTCATTTCGATCAACTGCTGTAAGCCTTTGCGCAGTAGCGGATGGTCATCGACCAGCATAATGCTGTGTGCGGATTCGGTCATCGAAAAATCTCCTGTGTCGTTGTAGGCATTGTCGGTGCCTTGGAATACTTTGGCAAGCTGGCCTGTCGAGTCGTTGATAAGCGGCTCCGGAAATTGTGGAGTACCTCTTTGGGGGTAGGTTCGGCAAAACCTCTACAGCCTAAGGAGAATTGAGCCGCGCCGGCGGTGAGTGCATAGTCAACTCTACCCAGCTCTCGATGCTTTCTTCACGAGATTTTTTGGACCAGGAAGGTATGGGCGCCTCCTTAAAACTATGCGGAAGTCGCTGGATATGGCCACAGTCAAACCCCTACTGCCGCTTTCGCCAAGCTCGACGGTGAGTGATCGGGCACAGCAAGCCTCATCGACAGTGTCAGGCGGCTTGTTGTCAGCAGGGCTGGTGTGCGCGTTTGGGCTCTGGTTCAGTTGGGCTCCGTTGATAGTCCATCTCCAGCAGGTCGGGGCTAATTTTTCGCCGACCGAACTTTTTTCATTACTGGCTATTGCCGGCCTTTCAGCCGCCTGCCTGCGCCTGACTCTGGGCTTTTTGCTGCCAACGGGCGCCGAGCCGATGTTGTTTACCAGCTGTGTCGGATTGCTAATGGTCACCGCCTGGGCGCTGTATCAGCTTTTCGGCTCAGCCGTGTTTGAATTGTGGCAGCTGCAGGGCTTGGCGCTGCTTTCGGGTGTGGGGGGCGGCTGCCTTTCGGCTCTCGGTCAAGGCCCTGGCCGAACAGTTTCTGCACACAGCTGGTTGATTAAAGAGATTGCGGCCGCGGTGGGCCACTTGGGCATAGTGGCGAGCTTGATGGTGTTGCCACTGCTTGTGACTTTGGCGCTTCTGCATCAGCAGTCGGTGGAGCTTGTGGTTGATTCAAGCCACTTTCTCGGACGGGTCAATAGCGGTCAACGGCTTTGGCTGGGCTGGGCTGGGCTCTTTTGGGCGGTACTTCTGGTACCGGTTTTTTTGCTCTCGTTGGTGAGCCTGCGGCGCTCCTTCAGCGCTCAATCATTGGGGTCGTTTGGTAAAATTTTTGCGCAGGTATCGGGCGCCGGCGTCTTGGGGTTGTTTCTGGCGCTGGTCGGGGCAGCGCTGATTCTCCCGACCCAAGTCGGTGGCCTTGAGTTCCCCCTGGCCCTTGAGCTGGGCCTCGTGATTTTGATTCTGTTGGCTTTGGCGGCGCTTCGGTTCTGGCCCGATCACGCCCATGCTTCAGGGTTCATGAGGCTGATTCCGCGCGCCGACACCTGGATAATGAGTGTGCTCTGGGCCATGAGCATAGGTTCGTTTCTGGGCTTTGCCGCCGCTTTTCCTTTGACTTTCTGGCTGTTGTTCGCACCCCCGGAAGGGCATTCCGGGCCGGGTTATCCCGGCATTTTTCTCTACGCCTGGATGCTGCCGCTGGTCGCTATCGTGATTCGGGTATTGGGCAGCTGGTGCGCTCGACGATGGGGGCCGGTGCTGATCACCCAAATATGCGCCACAGCTTTGGTGCTTGCGTCGTTGGCGGCCGCTCACTGGATGTTGAAAATTCAGCAGGTAGACTATAGCGCGCCATATTTTTCTGCGCTTTTGTGGTGTTTTGCGCTGATATTCATTGCCGCGGGCATAGCGCATGCGTCGCTAGCCAATACCTTGTCGGTGTTGTTCCCCGGTGCCCAGGCGCGCTGGGTCTGGGTTTGGTTGTCTTCGGTTGCGGCTTTAGGGGTGGTGTACATTCCGTTGTTGTTGGCCAGACACCTGGAGCAGGGCACGCCCTGGCAGGCCATGGCGGGGTTTGCGCTGTTTTATGCCGGTTGTTTTACGCTCAACGGCTGGTTCTATTGGCGCCGCCGTTCAGAGTTTTGTTAGCTTTGCCGGGCAAACACTCCGCTGTGTTTGCGACATTCGGGCACAAAATCAAAATACACGCCGGTGCCACCCGTCGGGCGATTGCGAACTTGCAGTTCTCCGCCGAGATTTTTGCTGCGCTCCTGCATGATCGCCATGCCGTAGTGGTTGAGTTTCTCGGTCTTCTCGGGAAGGCCTTTGCCATCGTCTTCGATGCTTACCTGCACGCGTTTCTGCTCGTCTTGCCACAACTGAATGTTTACTTTGCTTCCTTCGCTGTGATGAATGGCGTTCTGGGTGGCTTCGCGCACGATTTGCGCCAGGTGTATTTCTTCGTTGGGGGTCAAGGGCAGGCTGCTCAAACCGTAGCTCAATTCGATGTCCATGCTGGTCTGTTCGTTGAGCTGCTTGACGCTTGATTGCAGGGCGCCGAGCAAGCCGGGCCCGTCCACTTTCAGGCGGAAGGTGGTCAGCAGTTCGCGCAGCTGCCGATAGGCCGAGCTGAGGCCTTCTTGCAGCTCCTTAGAGACGTCTTCAAGCGTCGCTCGGTCCTCCTTCGCAAGCGCACGGTTTAGTCGAGTGACCTGAATTTTCAAATACGACAGCGCTTGAGCCAGAGAATCGTGCAACTCGCGGGCGATTACCGTACGCTCGTGGGCGAGACTCAAGCGCCGGGCATTTTCTTCCTGAGCCTGCAGGCTCAAGGCCAGCGCCAATTGATCGGCGACTGACTGCAAGAGTTGTTGCTGCCAGTTTTCCAAAGCTTTGCCTTCGCCCATCCGGCACACCAGCACACCGTAGTGATGATTTTCGCGCGTCATGGGAAAGCTGTAGCGACTCACCGGGCCGGTCAGCCCAGGGTACTGGGTCCCGGTTTGAACTACTCCGGTCAAACAATCGGAACAGTTGCGCAGAACGCAAAGGTCTCCTTCACTCTGTTCCGGTTTTATTTGCAGGTAGGGGTC